>JBAXXZ010000152.1:0-5781 GCA_037127575.1 Bacteroidota bacterium
AAAAGAGCCCCCAATGGAGGCTCTTTACAAAATGCTATTAAGAAATCAAAGGAAATAAATAAATTAAATGGAAGTAATTAATACATCAGGTCGCAGAAAAACTTCAGTAGCTCGTGCTTACGTAACAGTAGGTACCGGTAACATTGTTGTAAATGGCAGAGATTTCAAAGAATATTTTACAACCCCAACTTTACATTTTTATGTTACCCAATCATTAGTTGTATCTAATTTGCGTAACAATTACGATGTAAAAGTAAATGTAAACGGCGGTGGTATTACAGGTCAAGCCCAAGCCATTCGTTTAGCGGTTGCTAAAGCTTTGGTGGAAATGAATCCTGAGTTAAAAAAAGATTTACGTGCAGCAGGTTTAATTACCCGTGATCCACGCATGGTTGAGCGTAAGAAGTTTGGTCAAAAGAAGGCACGTGCCCGTTTCCAATTCAGCAAACGTTAATATTAAGCTATACACAGAAAGAGAAAAACAAATGTCAACAAAAACATCGTTTAACGAATTACTTGAATCAGGTGCTCATTTCGGCCACCTTAAAAGCAAATGGAATCCAGCAATGGCGCCATACATTTATGCCGAAAAAAATGGTATTCATATCATTGACCTAAACAAAACTGTTGCTAAAATTGAAGAAGCAGCCAATGCTTTAAAACAAATTGCGCGTTCAGGTCGTAAAGTTTTATTCGTAGCTACTAAAAAACAAGCAAAAGATATCGTTTCTGAAAAAGTTAAAACCGTAAACATGCCATATGTTACTGAACGTTGGCCGGGCGGAATGTTAACCAACTTTGCAACAATCCGTAAATCGGTTCGTCGCATGGGCCAAATTGATAAAATGTTTGCCGATGGCACTTTTACTAATGTATCTAAACGCGAACGTTTGCAATTTTCGCGCGAGCGTGCAAAATTAGAAACACAGTTTGGTTCAATCGCTGATTTAAGCCGTTTGCCTTCTGCTTTATTTATTGTTGATATTACCAAAGAACACATTGCAGTAGCAGAAGCTAAACGTTTAAATATTCCAACGTTTGCAATTGTTGATACCAATTCAAATCCTAATCAAGTTGATTACGCGATTCCTGCTAACGACGATGCTTCAACTTCTATTGCTTACATCATCGAATTAATGGTGAGCGCAATTAAAGAAGGATTATCTGATCGTAAAATGGATAAAGAAGCCAATGCTGAAGAACAAGACACCAAAGAATTAAGTGCATCTGAAGCTGAAGAATTGGCACACGGTGTAGTAATTAAAGGTGCTGCAGAAGAAGAAGAAAAAGGTGGCGCTAAAAAACCTCGTCGTAGAGTGGCAGCAAAAAAATAATCCCGATAGCTATCGGAAGATAAAATTTATTAAAGCGGTCATTCTGAAAAACAGGTTGACCGTTTTTTTTAGGTTGATTAGGACAATGTTCATTTTAACCCGTTCAAAACCAAAAATTAATAATAATAAACAATAAGAAAAATGGCTATTACAGCAGCAGAAGTAAATAAATTACGCCAGCAAACAGGAGCAGGCATGATGGATTGTAAAAAAGCATTGGAAGAAAGTAACGGTGATTTTGAAGCCGCTGTGGATTTTCTACGCAAAAAGGGCGCTAAAGTAGCTGCCAATCGCCAAGACCGAGACGCCAAAGAAGGTGTTGTTCTTTCAAAAACAACAAGTGATCTTAAAACAGCAATTGTGATTAGTGTAAACTGCGAAACTGATTTCGTTGCTAAGAACGCTGACTTTATTGCTTTTGCAGAATCAGTGGCACAAATTGCATTGGATAAACACCCAAATACAATCGAAGATTTAAAGGCATTACCATACAATAACGATATCACCGTTGGTGACAAGTTCATGGAGCAAGTTGGTAAAATTGGAGAGAAAATTGATATTGGTTATTATTCAATTATTACAGCATCACAAGTTTCAGGATATATTCATCCGGGTAACCGCTTAGCTGTGGCTTTGGGTTTCAATAAACCAGTAAGCGACGAAGTAGCTAAAAATATTGCAATGCAGGCTGCCGCTATGGCACCGGTTGCCATCGATAAAGATGATGTGGATCAAACCACCATTAACCGCGAATTAGACATTGCACGTGAAACAACCCGTGCTGAAGGAAAATCTGAAGACATGGTTGAGAAAATTTCACAAGGTAAATTAAATAAGTTCTACAAAGAGTCAACTTTGTTAAACCAAGAATATTTTATCGATAACAAAATGACCGTGCGCCAGTATTTACAAAGCGTTGAGAAAGACCTCACCGTTTCAGCATTAAAACGCTATTCATTAGCTTAATTATTTAATCCCGGCCTTATCAGTCGGGATTTTTTTTGAAGATTAAATAGTAAAAGTAAGACGAGTTAAAAGACAGCAAATATTACAAACACTGTAGCATGAAATACAATCGAATATTATTAAAATTAAGCGGAGAAGCTTTAATGGGCAGTAAAGGATTTGGCATTGATCAAGAAAGATTAATGGAATATGCCAAAGAAATTAAAGCCGTTCATGAATTGGGTTGTCAAATTGCGATAGTGATTGGCGGCGGAAATATTTTTAGAGGAATACAAGCCGAGAAGGGTGGAATGGATAGAGTACACGGAGATTACATGGGCATGTTGGCAACAGTTATTAATAGCATGGCCATTCAAAGTGCTTTAGAAGGATTGGGTGTTCAAACCCGGTTACAAAGTGCCATTAAAATGGAACAAATATGCGAACCATTTATTCGTCGGAAAGCTGTTCGTCATTTGGAAAAAAACCGTGTGGTGATTTTTGGGGCAGGTACAGGAAACCCTTATTTTACAACCGATACAGCAGCCACCTTAAGGGCCATTGAAATTGAAGCAGGCGTGATTTTAAAAGGAACACGCGTGGATGGTATTTATACTGCCGATCCGGAGAAAGATCCCAAAGCAACTAAATACGAAACCATTAAGTTTGAAGAGGTTTATAACAAAGGGCTTGAAGTAATGGATATGACGGCCTTTACCTTGTGTAAAGAAAATAATCTTCCCATCATTGTTTTTGACATGAATAAAAAGGGCAATTTAAGTCGTTTGGTTTTGGGCGACAAAGTAGGCACTTTGGTTGAGGTTTAATTTAACTTATTGATGCATTATAAAAACGAAGGCTTGGTGATTCACCAAGCCTTCGTTTTTTTTTAATTTTTTATATCATCTTGTTACGGCTAACCTAAGTCAATTATCTAGTCACAATAATTTTTAAACTAGATTGTTCTATTTTACTTGAAACATTGATGTAATAAACGCCCGGCGCCAAATCACTAACGTTTACTTGTTCGCCTTCATTGATTTTTAATTGTTTAACGAGCTGACCAAGTTGATTTAATATAAATATTTCACCGCTGTATTTCGACGCAATTAAGAAACTACCGTTGTTCGGATTAGGATAAACCTGAACTGCTGATTTATCCTTGTTTAATTCATCAATACCGGTGCAAGCATTTACCTTTACTTGCAGTGTAGCATTGTTCACGCAATTAAGTGTGCTTGTGCCGCTCACACTATAAATTACGGTGGTTAAAAGGGTATGCGTTAAAGTAATGCTAGGTGTATTATTGCCTGTGCTCCATGTATAGCTTGCTGCCCCGGAAGCATTTAAAATACAAGCATCGCCCTTACACACATTGTTACTGTTAATACTTGCGATGATGGTGGGTAAAGGTTTAACATTTACAGTTACCGATTTTGTACTCGGACAGTTTATACTAATAGAATTGGTTGAAGCATAAACAGTATACGTGGTGTTGCTTGTAGGATTCACAAGTATACTATTGCCACTTGCACCTGTATTCCAAGAGTAAGAAGTGGCACCTGAAGCAATAAGTGTTGCCGACTCACCTGTACAAATGTTAGTATTGCCACTAACAGCTACACTTGGGTTTAATACAGACACACTGATGACTGTATTACCCAAACAGCCGTTTACATCGCCGATAACACTGTAGGTAACTGTAACCGTTGGACTAACACTAATGGTCGTATTGTTTGAGCCACTACTCCATGTATATGAATTAGCACCTGTTACACTCAAATTAACGGCCGATCCTTTACAAATTAAATTGGCATCTGATACAATTGATAAACTTGGACCTGGAATTACAATAATGGCTAGATTCGCTACACCTGAACAGCCAAAGCTATTGGTGCCAACCACTTGGTAGGGTGTAGGTGCTGTTGGACTAACGGTTACCGAACTGCCGCTTGTATTGCCCGGTGACCAAGTAAAACTATTGGCGCCACTTGCGCTCAAAACCACCTGATCGCCTGCACAAATGGATGCCAAACTTGGTGTTGCAATGATGGTTGGTACAGGATTGGCATTTACTGCTACAGTAGCAGTACCAATACATGTGCCATTAGATGCAACAACTGTGTAAATGGCATTACTGATCGGGCTCACTACCAAAGATGAAGCATTTGCAGAAACAGGGAACCAGGTATAAGATGTAGCAGCTACAGCAGCCGTTAAAGTTGAAGTACTACCTGAGCATACAATAGTAGGGTTGCTCACCAAACTAACTGGTAAAGGCGCTACGCTTATGGTTGTAACTGCTGAAGAGATTCCACAACCATTTTGTCCTAATACAGTATATGAAGATGTTACGCTAGGCGTATAAATTGAACCGTTAACAATGCTATTTGACCAAGTATAAGTATTGGCCCCTGATGCCGTGAAAATTAAAGATTGGCCGGCGCATATGATATTGGTTCCGGTGTTGATTGAAAGGCTTGGGCTGCCTGAACTAACGGTTACCGACATGATTCTACTGGCTGTACAATTTGAAGGTGATGTAGCTGACAAGGAGTACACAGTGCTTGCACTTGGTGTTACAACAATAGAAGATGTAGAACTGCCATTGCTCCAAGAATAATTACTTACCGCGTTAGTGGTTAAGGTTAAAGAAGTGCCTGCACAAATCGCTACATTGTTATTTCCTGTAATGTTGTTGTTAAGGGTGATGTTACATAACTCGGTAATGATGACCATACCGTTTCCAGAACTCGCAACAGGATTGGCCACAAAATTGGATTGACCAAACATGATTGTTGTACCACTGCTTACTCCACCAAGGTATGAAGAACCGCCGCCACCGGCTACTCTGCCTGAAGCGCCGCCATAATAACCGCCACCACCACCTGCAAGAAAACTCGCCGTTAAGGTAGTCCCGTCCCAGGTCATTGCCTTGCTTAAGGTGGCTGTGGTAAGTCCTGAAGTGTAACCTGTGTTTGACCCTCCTGCGGTTTGCGTTCCTCCGGTTGGTCCACCGCTTTGATCAGGACTAAAGTAAGTGCCGGTGCCGCCTGTTAAGCCACCACCATTTCCACCAATATAAGAGGTGTTTCTGCCCGCACCACCACCACCTGCAACAATCACTCTGCTAGCTATGCTTGATACATTATCCCATAAACCACCAACTGTTCTTACATCTGAAGCACCACCACCGTTTCCATAGGCAGTATTACTAGCAGGATATCCAACGCCACCGCCATTAAAGGTCCAAACATTTCCTGAAACACCACTTGAAGGGTATGAACCAAGACCACCTACATAAACATAAATTGTTTGTGCAGAGCTTAGCGTTAAAATACCATTCGAATAACCACCTTTCCCGTTGTATCCGCTCGTTTGTGTATATCCGTCGCCACCCCAGGCCTTTATATCATATGTTCCTGGCGTTAGGTTGACTGTTTGTTGACTACCGGTGTAATTGAAAGTATAAGTTGCCTGAGCAAATGAATTATAACAAAAT
>JBAXXZ010000153.1:0-5751 GCA_037127575.1 Bacteroidota bacterium
TCTCGAAACAATACATGCAAACTCTTTAAATCCTTTTCATCAACATCTTGATAAGCACAATTTTGTTCAACCACAAAAACTTCTGATCTTAAGTAATAAAAATCAAAAATTTCTTGTTGACTGCATTCAGCAAATGATTTAAAAAAAACTTCCATGGCTAATAATCACCTATGCTTAACATCACCAGGGTACAAGCCTCAATGCATGTTATTCCGGCCTTTTGGGCCAATTGTTGCAATTCTTCATTTTCGGTACCTGGATTAAAAATCAAACGTTTTGGATTGATTTGTAAAATATAGTCGTACCATTCTTGTTGATTTTTTGGTCCCACATACAAAGTAAGTGTATCAATATTTTCAATAATTGGTTTATTCAATAAGATGTCGGTTTCCTTTATTTTTCCTGCTTTTATTCCAACAGGATATACACTGTGGCCATACTTTAATAATTTTTCAGTAGCCAAATAACTGTAACGTTCAGCATTTTCAGAAGCGCCTAAAATTAATGTTGGTTTATTCATTTTTCGGTATAATTTAAATCTTTACTAAAGGTCTCCTCCAAATTGTAACAAGCGATGTAAGCCAATACAAAAACAACACAACCTATAATCATTGACGAATGAACAAATCCATAGCTAGGTTTTAATGCCACATTGGCAATCGACATTAAGGTAACTGCACCACGCACAAAGTTGGGAACCGTTGTGGTGACAGTAGCACGAATGTTTGTGCCAAAAAGCTCAGAAGCGCTACTAATAAATACCGCCCAATAACCTGTTGAAAAGCCGATACAAAAAATGATGACATAAAATACCATCAACGAGGTGGCGGCAAATAGATAGTACAAAATTGAAAATATAAATGTGAATGTAATAAACCAAAACAACACCTTTTTTCTTGATTTGAGTTTTTGACTCAGTAGCCCACTTACCACGTCACCAATGGTGATACCCATGTAAGCCACCATTATGGGCACTTTACCTTCGGTTGGACCATTTTGTAAGCCTAAAGCCTTTGTCATTTCGGGTGCAAATTGAACCAAAAAGTACATCACAAACCAAACAGGAATGGCAATAAAAATGACATTAAAATATTTTGCAATTAATTTTGGATGCGAAAACAAATAAAGGAAATTACCTTTTTTTACTTGTTTTTCTTGCTTCATAGCATTAAACATACCACTCTCAAAAACACCAATACGCAAAAAAAGTAATAACAAACCCATACCACCACCAATAAAATAACTGATTCGCCAATTGTTGAGCATAATTGTCGTAAATCCCGCAACCACAGCACCAAATAAACCAATTGAGGCCACAACAGTAGTGCCTAATCCCCTGTCTTCCTTTTTTAATGTTTCGCTTACCAAGGTAATGCCCGCGCCTAATTCACCTGCCAAACCAAAACCCGATACAAACCGCAAAATGGCATACCAGTATGTGTTTGTGACCATGCCATTGGCAATGTTGGCTAAAGAATAAACTATGATACTGCCGAATAATACAGATAATCGGCCTTTTTTATCACCCAATATGCCCCAAAAAATACCGCCAAGCAGCATACCTATCATTTGATAACTCAATAAGCTAGAACCAATAATGGCCACTTGATTTTTGCGTTCTTCGGCATCAGGAAAATCGTGTTGTAATAAATCTTGCAAACTGGCCACACGCTCCATGCCGAATAACACCAAATCATAGATATCTACAAAATAGCCCAAAGCGGCTACAATAATCATTTTATTAATTGGCAGTGATTTCAGAAAGGCACGCATCCTATAGTTTTAAGAGCTTCTTGTTTTTTTGACCTTTTGATGTTTGAACTTGAATTAAATATACCCCTGAAGTTAAGCCCACAGTGTTGAGTAGCATTTTGTAATCAATGCTGCTGTATTCATTGTTAAAGACTATTTTTCCTGCAGCATCAAAAATACAAATGCTGAGTTTATCAAAATTGGTACGATTTAAATTGACTGTAATTTGATTGTTGTTTGGATTGGCATACACATTAAAATCAAATTCGGTATCAGGTTCTATTTTATTGATACTGGTAATACCATTACACAATTTAGGTATGCCCCAACCCCTGGTATTGTTTGGTGTTGCTGCATTTGAAGCCATCTTTTTCAATGTATCCATTAAGTGCATGTTGTTATAACTTTTGCAAGCTTGCCAATAACAAGCTATAGCGCCTGCTAAAACGGGTGTTGCAAAAGAAGTACCGCTACCGGGAAATACTTGTACACCATCATTACTCACATAACAATTCCATCCGCAAGCCAATAAATCGGGTTTGGTGCGACCATCAAAGGTAGGTCCCACTGAACTAAAACTGGCCAATGCGCCGGTTGTATCAACAGCCCCTACTGTACAAATGCTATCAGCATCGGCAGGAACACCAATGTATTTCCAATTTGAATTGCCTTCGTTACCTGCTGCATTTAAAAGAAACATGCCTTTTCTGGCAGCCATGGTTGCGGCAATACTCATTGGTGCTTTTCTACCATTGAGGGTTTGATAAGTATGGTTTTGAATTGGATTATCAAAAGTAGTGTAACCCAATGAGGTGGTGATAATGTCGGCCCCTACGCTGTCAGCAAATTCAGCCCCGCGAATCCAATTATATTCCTCTGTTAGGGTTTCCGAACTGCCATCTTCTGTTCTTAATAACCAATATTTGGCTTTGGGTGCAGTACCAACCAATAAACCCGGCACATTAGCAGCCATACACGAAAATACCATGGTGCCATGATCACCACCTTGGTAGGCATTTGTACCTCCTGCAACAAAATCTCTTGTACCAATTATTCCGCCGCTTTTACGAATACTGTCGAACAAAACGCCGGTATTCACATCGTTAAAACCTACATCACATACTGCAATAGTCATGCCCTGCCCTTTGTAACCGCGGTCGTGCAAACACTGCACTTCCAATTGGTATGCTTGCCACGTACCTTTTCCATATTTCACACTACTTAAAGCATCACTTGAGCCACTGCCTTTGGCTGCGTTATCAATGGCATTCACTTCCGGTAATTTATTCAGTTTAATTTTTTTGACCTTTAAAGTATCAAGTACAAACGAAAAAGATTTAATGGCACTTAATGCTGCTAATGCCACGGCACTACTGTCGATTGCCACCACTGCCCCATTCAACCATTTGGAGGCATACAATAAATCCACATGGTTTACATTGTCGATTTGCTGCAAGTATGATGGCGTAACTGGTAAATCGCTAAAATGGTAAGGAATGTTATACGCTGTTCTCCGCGCAATAGAAGGCGCAGATAAAAATGCCGAGGGATTGTTTAAGGCATAAGGTGTACCCGTTTTATTTTTAAATTGTATCCAGTAACGCACTTTAGGCGCTGGCTGGGCTATTAGCCTGGCAGCACCAAAGAGGCAAATCATAATGAGTAGAGATCTTTTATTCATATCCAATGCTAAGGAAAGTTTGTTTGTAAATGGCGCCACTTTCAATTCTTTTTAAAACAGGCAGTGTGTAATTGGCACCGGGAGAATTTGAAACTACGTCGGTAATTTCCTTATAAATTAAGCCAAAACCTTTGGCGTATTTTTCAACGTAATTTTGATCCAATACCAAAGGGTGAAATGATTTTTGAATGACCGTACAAACATTGTCAAAAGCCTTGCCATTCATGCTTTCGGCATTATCGATATAATCATATTTATACATTTGTTCACCCAAATTATTGCCGGCATTACCGTCCCACGTGGCTTTGGCTTGTACAGGAAAAGCCAATTTGGTAAAGCGCACATTGCCTTCCAAAATTTGAATGCTTTTTTTACCGGCATTTAACATGAACACATCCTTCACTAACCAAGGAAGGCTATCATAAGATTTTTTGGAATTGAATCGCTTAATAAATCTTTCTATGCGTATGGCTTTACTCCCCGTATTGTCTGTATAAGTATCTGCAATTTTTTCTTTCAATAGGTATTTGTATACAACAGTGTCTTTATGCAAATCGCCGTATACAGTACTATCAACCTGATAGATGATGTATTTACCGCTCACAAAGGGATAATAATCCAATCCCAAAACAGCATCTGAATCAACAGTTTGTTTTTTGGTGCACGACAAAAAGGCCAGTAGAAATAAAAAATATATAGGTGCCGTATTTTTCACCTAATAAATATACAAATTGTAAATGATTTGTTTGAGAAAATTTAAAATCCGTAGCCTTTAAATTTTTTGGTGAATTCACCTTGTTCAAAAATTGGATTCACCTGAATGAATAAATAGTTGTATTCTTCAAATAATCCCACATCGTCGAGTACGTTAACACTAACGGGCAGATGATAAAATTTATCAATATACATGACAGTTCGTTGACAATACCAATTTGGAATTTTAATCACCTCCCCTTTTTTAAGGATATCAAAGTAATCTTTAAACTTTGGATTCTTTTCTACAATCAGATACTCAGGCACAAAATATTTGCGCGCAATTGAAGTAATGCTTTCATTCTCTTGAATTGTGTAATCGATGTACTTAAAATCTTTGTTATCAATGACAACTTTATAGCAAATCCGGTTATTGATCTTTTCCTCTCCAGCTAAACTGAAAACTTCATCAAAACGATCTCCAATTTTATCAACCGCATGCTGAATTACACTGGCAAAATAATCATAGCCCATTTCATTAATGGTATGGTGTTGGTCGGAGCGCATTAAATCGCCCATTGGATCTAAATTTAAATTAAAATATGGAAATGAATTGGGTTTTACCAAGGCCTTTTTTTCACCTAAACCCGGCGTGTAAAGCACTTCTATGCCTTTAATATACAGGTAAACCTTTTTTGGACTGCGGGTGTATTTAACCGAACTTTCATAATTATTGAATCCTTTGCGCCCCCTTTCAATAATCTTTAGATGGTATTTTAATCCTTTTACCTCGTTGATGGCTTTTAAACTCCTTAATAACACCTCTTTACAAGATTGTTTGTCGTTGGTTTGAGCTATAAAAAATGCCCCGTTAAGGACTAGAAAGAGACATATGAGGAAATGTTTTTTTAACATGGCGCGCAAAATTACAATATTCATTGAATTTGAGGCTTCAAAAAATTGAATTTTCATTTTATTTAATAAAAATTGGTGTTTTTAAGTGCTTGTTTATTTATATTTGAAACATAAGTATACATTTGCAGCCCAAAGAATTGAATATACACCAACATATTATTGCAGGCATTCAGGAACAATTGTTTTTAAATGACTATTTGGTTCTGCCTAATTTTGGCGGTTTTGTGCTTAAAACACAAAGGGCCTCTGTTGGTGCAAGCGGTTTAAGTATACATCCGCCATTAAAGACTGTAGGTTTTAATGTGCAGTTAAAACAAAACGACGGCATTTTAACACATTGGTTACAACAACAAATTAATTGTAGCAAATCGGAAGCGAGTCAACACTTGCTTGATTTTTCAAATTTTTGTAACGGTGTACTACAATCAAAGCGTCGCCTTTCTTTAGCCGGTATTGGTTTCTTTTATTTGGATTTTGAAAATAATATTTGTTTTGAACCGGCACAGGACAATAATTTTTACACTGAAAGCTTTGGTTTAAGTGCAATACAATTGAACCCGATAATTGAAGTTCCAAAAGTTGAAAAAACGATTGAACGTGCTGTAAAATTTGAAGACCGCAGTTTATCTCAAAATTCAGATTCTGCACCAAAAAGAAAAATCAATTATCGTCAAACTGCTTATTTAGCCTTGTTTTTAGTAACACTAAGC
>JBAXXZ010000154.1:0-5736 GCA_037127575.1 Bacteroidota bacterium
GGTAAGTATTATGCGGCGATTAAAAACGAAAAGAACAGTTGGGGTCCCTTTAAAATCAACGAGGGCACACTGGAATTCCAACGCTGGTTTGCGGGCGAAAATGCGCCTGTGCACCATTACACCTGTAAAATTTTAAACAATCAATCCTTTGAAATTTACCAAACAGCCTTGATGGTGAGGGGCAAAAAGAAACAAACGGAAAACATGAGTGAGGTGTATACATTTAAAACCCTTGCCCCCAAGCCCGATAGCACGAATCAATACGTGAAATAAATGCATGACCGTCAACATATTGATTTTAGTTTATGCTTCAAAACCCTGCTCTTGGTGTTTGTTTTCCTTTGCTGTTTCGCCTGCAAAAAAATAAGTTCACTTTCTCCCCTCAATCCCAAAACAATCCCCCACTTTTGTTATCGGGTTATTACGATTTTGTTTATAAGCGCGTTAATGATAGCATGCAGCATAAGATTATTTTTTTATATGCCAATGGTGTGGTTTTATTTGCATCCAGCGATAATAGCCAATTAAGCGAAACTGAAAATGATTTTAAAAACGGCAAGTATTATGCGGCGATAAAAAACGATAAAAACAGTTGGGGTCCGTTTAAAATAAACGAAGGGATACTCGATTACCAGCGTTGGTTTCCGGCCGAAAATGCGCCTGTGCATTTTTACACTTGTAAAATACTCAACAATCAATCTTTTGAAATCTATCAAACCGGCTACATGGTAAGGGGTAAAAAAAACCAAACAAGAAACATCAGCGAAGTGTATACATTTAAAGCCTTTGCACCCAAACCCGATAGCACGAATAAATACTTGAAATAAATGCATGACCACAAACATATTTATTTTAGTTTATGCTTCAAAGCCCTGCTTATGGTGTTTGTTTTCATTTGTTGTATTGCCTGCAAAAAAAACAAATTTAGCATCAGTCCGCAAAGCCACGATGGCAGTACCCTGCATTTAAACGGATATTATTTTACCAAGTCGGCCCGCGCTAATAGCGATAGCCTTATCGATATTTTATTTTTTTATGCCAACGGTGTGGTATTATATGCCACGTCAAACGATTCGCAGCTTAGTGCCGATGAGGCTGATTTTAAAAGCGGGGCCTATTACCAAATGATTAAAAACACACGCAATTATTGGGGTCCATACAAAATTGATGGTTCAAGTCTATATTTTGAACGTTGGAATCCACAAGAGTTTTATCCTATTCATGCCTTTATAGCCAATATCATCAACAAAGAACAATTTGAATTAGTCGAAACCTACAACATAGTGCGCAAAAAACAAAAACTCAAAAGTGCTCTCAATGACATTTACCGCTTTAAAAGTTTTGCCCTCAAACCCGATAGCAGCAATGCCTTTGTGAAGTGATTTAAAATATGAAAATTTACACGTATATTTGTTTATCAATTTACACGTGTAATGACCACCAAACTCACCTTAACAATTAACGATGCCGTGATTGTAAACGCAAAAAAATACGCCAAATCAAAAGGCAAAAGTTTATCGGACCTTGTTGAAAATTATTTAAAGTCCTTAACCGGCAAGGATAAAAGCAAAAAAACCATTTCACACAAAGTATTGGCATTAATGGGGCAATTAGATTTACCAAAAGACTTTGATTATAAAAAAGAAAGAAACAAAGCCTTATTAAACAAGTACAAATGAGTTTGCACGTTTTTGTTGATACCAATGTATTTATTGACTTCTTTGCCGACCGTCGACCTTATTCATTCGAAGCAGCCCAACTTTTTGATTATGCTTTAAACAAGTCAATTAAATTGTACACCTCGGCCGTTTCATACAACAACATGTACTACATCCTTCGTCAATCGAATTCACATCAGGCCACTTTAAAAATGCTCAGTGAATTAAATGAATGGACAGAAACAGTGGATGTGTCATCAGATGTCATTAAAAAAGCCTTAAAATCAGAATTCAAAGACTTTGAAGATGCCATTCAATACCATTGTGCAAAATCACTCAATAAAATTGATTTTATTGTTACACGCAATACCAAAGACTTTAAAACAAGCAGCCTGGGTATTTTATCACCCAAAGAAGCCCTGGCATTAATGAATAACCGCCTTGAAAAAAATTAAGATTTAGGCTTAATTTTTACTTTAAAAATAGTTGAACATTAAAAAGTCTAAATCATTGATGAATACGGACTTAATTGCAAAATATTTTGTAATCTAAATTACTAGAAATTTGCTTTAATCATACTATTTCGTGAAGATATTAAAACCAAATTTAAAATCACAAGAGTTAAATGAGGTGTTAAAATTACTATATGCTGCGCCCGCGATTGAAACACGGCCAAAGCCTAGTAGGCTTAGGAGCGAGGTGGTGCGCAAGCCATTGACGATGCTTCAAAAAATAGCTACAGGAGCCAAACAGGCACTGCAATGGACCAATAGACTTGAAGTGGAAAGCGCGATACCGATTGTTATCTGAAGGCGCCCAAAACCTTTAATTTATTTTTAGAAGCAAACTTTTACTAAACTAGTCGATGTAAATATATTTAGTACTGAATAATTCTTAATTAATCCCCCTCTGTAAAAAAAATCCTTCTAACGGTTATGGCTATTTCACAAAATGCTATATATTTGTTTTAGGAAATGAAATTAAATTAAAACTGCCCCCTTCGATCTTATTTTAAATAAAGCTAAGCGTAAAAGAAAAATAAGATCCTTTTAAAACCCAAAACAAAAATCCCCTATTCGGGGATTTTATTTTTTGTTCCAATAAAAATCCTGAATGCCTTAATCCGTATAAGCCATTAAATCTTTACCAATGTCTTTGCGGTAATACTTGCCGTCGTACATAATCTTCTCGGCACTGTCGAAACTTTTATTCACTGCCTGCGCAATGCTTCTGCCAAATGAAGTAATGGCAAATACCCTGCCCCCATTACTCAACACATCATCACCTTCTTGTTTAGTGCCTGAATGAAACACCAATGAATCATGCGGCAAACTTAAACCTTGCACCTTCTTTCCTTTTTCAAATGCTTCAGGATATCCGCCGCTCACCAACACCACCGTGCATGCCGTTTCATCGATGATAGCATATGTTTTTTCGGCCAAACTTTGATTGCCTACTCCCACCAACAAGTCCAATAAATCTGATTTTATTCTTGGTATCACCACTTCTGTTTCAGGATCGCCCATACGGCAATTGTATTCAATCACCTTTGGCTCACCGTCACAATTCATCAAACCAATAAAAATAAAACCACGGTAATCAATGTCTTCAGCCTTTAATCCTTTAATGGTTGGCTTCACCACGCGTTCTTCCACCTTATCCAAAAATGCTTTATCGGCAAATGGCACCGGACTCACCGCACCCATGCCGCCCGTATTTAAGCCTGTATCACCCTCTCCAATACGCTTATAATCCTTTGCTGCCGGCAATATTTTGTATGATAAGCCGTCGGTTAAAACAAACACTGATAATTCAATACCATACAAAAATTCTTCAATCACCACCTTTGCGCTGGCCGCACCAAACTTGGCATCCATCAACATGTTTTTTAATTCTGCCTTGGCTTCCGCCAAATCATTTAAAATCAACACGCCCTTACCGGCGGCCAAACCATCGGCTTTTAAAACATAAGGTGCTTTTAAACTTTCTAAAAAATGGTAACCGTCTTCCAAATTGTGTTTTTCAAACGTGGCATATTGCGCTGTGGGCACACCATGCTTCATCATAAATTGTTTGCTAAAATCTTTCGAGCCTTCCAATTGGGCGCCGTCCTTTTTCGGACCAATTACGGGTATTTCGCGCAACACGGCATCGTTTAAAAAATAATCATGTATGCCGTTTACAAGGGGGTCTTCAGGACCAACGAGAACCAAATTGATGTCTTTTTCCCACACCAGATTTTTAATTGCCTCAAAATCGTTTACGCCAATGTTCACATTTGTGCCACAGTGCGCCGTGCCGGCATTACCCGGGGCAATGTATAAATTCTCTAATAATTTGCTTTGAGCTATCTTCCAAGCAAAGGCATGTTCTCTGCCACCTGATCCTAATATTAAAACATTCATGATATAAACGACAAAAATAAAAAATCCCGTGGTATTAACGGGATTTATAATTTCTCGATCTGCGGAAAGCTTGCGAACCATGCACTCGGCTGCGATCTCTTAACCTTTTACGGCGGAACAACTCATCGCTGTATTCAATTTTGCCTTTCGAGCGGTAACGGGTAAACAAAAATCGGTTGGCCTTGTTAGCGCTGCGCACTGTACCCGAAGTATGGTAATGCCACGATGCCTTTGGACGATAAAAGGTGCGCGTAAGCCAATTCATCCTCCCCTTACTGTTACGTGCAAATTCATCGGCATGACCCGCACTCTTAAACTGACGGTGAATGTAATTGCCACGGCGCGGTCCTTTATGGCCATTTTTTTCACGCTTTCGTCCGCCCGATTGCCCATAATAATTGGTGCCAAGGCCGAAACCTAAGAGAATAAATATGAGTATAAGGTATTTTTTCAAAAAAAGGGTTCCTGTTTCTTAGCTTGATCTAATTGGCTACTTATATCCTAAATTGACCGTTTGGGTTGCAAATTGGCCTATTTTGACCAAAATTAAGGCATTATTCTTGAATTCAAGTGATGAATGAAGGAAGTAATAAACAATAAATTCTTAAAACTGGTCGAAATTGCCCAATTAGGGTTCGAAAAATAAAAGTTAATTTTATTCGTTATGATACTAGATCCTGTCAGGAATTGGTATACAACAGGTACACACTTTGAAACATTGCGCTACAAATACTTTCCCCTTTATAAAAACACTGTTTTTTGTGGTATTGTGCAGCTTTGCTTTATCCACAAAGGCACAAGTTAACAGTCCCGATTTACGCTGCCTCAAAGTCACTACCGCCGGCGATGTGGTGCTTACCTGGCAAGTACCACCCAATCCCAATGCACAATTTGCATATTACGTGATTTATTCGGCTACCTTTAAAACAAGCACGTTTACACCTATCGATAGTATTTACAGCCACGGCACCACCACTTATACCCATGTAGGGGCCGGTGCCAATGTGCAAAGCAAATATTATTATGTGCTGAGTAAATACAACCAAGGTACTTTGCAAGTGTCGCCGCACAAAGACACCCTGCGGAGCATTTGGCTGGGTTTATTGAGTTTTGGCGGCGCAAAAGAATTAAAATTACAATACAACGAATTAAAAACACCACGTCTTAGCAGCAGCGGCAGTTTCACCATTTCAAAAGAATACCCTGCCGGTTCATGGAACACGCTCAGAGTCATCAATGCCGATAACTACGGCGATACTATCAGCGTGTGCACTGCCAGCCTCAATTACAAAATCAGCATGTCCGACAACATCGGCTGCTTGTCCGAATCAAATATCAGCGGTGGTTTATACAACGATACCAAATCACCCGAAGAACCGCTTGTAGATTCCATCAGTGTATTGCCCAACGGCAACACCGTTATCAGCTGGCAAGTACCAATTGATAAAGATATTGTGAAATATGAAATACAATTACGCTTGGCGGCCGGCACCAATACCTTGCTCGATGAAGTTATTGGCCGCAACAACACCATTTACACCTACACTGCCATTGCCGCCACCCTCACCAATACCTCCATTTATGTTGGGGCCATCGATAGTTGCAAACGCGGCAGCACACTCAATTACTCTTTAAGTACCATGTTTTTAAAAACAAAATATTTAAGTTGTGAT
>JBAXXZ010000155.1:0-5698 GCA_037127575.1 Bacteroidota bacterium
CCGCAATTATCAGCCATACTTGATGTTGCGAATGCACTGAAAGGCACCGGTGTTCCATTAATTGCCGATGGCGGTATCCGTTTTACAGGTGATGTTGTAAAAGCTTTAGCTGCAGGTGCCGGTACAGTGATGATGGGCGGTATGTTTGCAGGTACCGAAGAAAGTCCGGGTGAAACCATTATTTTTGAAGGCCGTAAATTTAAATCATACCGTGGTATGGGTTCACTCGAAGCCATGCAAAAAGGCAGTAAAGACCGCTATTTTCAGGATGCTGAAGATGATATCAAAAAATTGGTACCTGAAGGCATCAGTGGTCGAGTGCCATACAAAGGCGCCTTGTCGGAAATTATCTATCAATTAATTGGTGGCTTAAGAGCCGGTATGGGCTATTGTGGATCGAAAGACATTAAGGCATTACAAACAGCAAAGTTTATTCGTATCACCGCTGCAGGCGTTAAAGAAAGTCACCCGCACGATGTGGTAATTACCCGCGAAGCACCAAACTATAGCAGATAAACATTTAACATTCAACATTCAACATTCCAATGGTATTACCAATAGTAGTTTATGGCGATCCGGTGCTCCGCAAAGTAGCGCAAAACATTGATGCCAATTATGTAGGTTTATCGCAGTTCATCAAGGACATGTTTGAAACCATGTACAAAGCCAATGGTTTGGGTTTAGCTGCACCGCAAGTAGGCAAGAGCATTCGCTTGTTTGTGATAGATGCAACACCATTTGCCGAAAAGGATGAAGATGATGAAGAAGGCGATGAAAAATTCACTGCCGAACAATTGGAGGAGCTGCGCAATTTTAAGAAGGTATTTATCAATGCCCGCATGATTGAAGAAGTTGGCGATGAATGGAAATTTAACGAAGGTTGTTTGAGTATTCCTAAAATTAATGAGGATGTGAGTCGCCATTCGAAAATTACGGTAGAGTATTATGATGAGCATTTTAAAAAACACACCGAAACATACGACAGCGTGATTGCCCGTGTGATCCAACACGAATACGATCACATTGAAGGCAAATTATTTACTGACCGCATCAGTCCTTTTAAAAGAAAAATGCTGAGCGGTAAGCTTAACGACATTGCCAATGGCAAGGTGCATCCCAATTATAAGATAAAGGTATATAAGCCAAAAAAATAAACCATGACTAAAATTTTTTTATCGCTTGTTCTTTTAACCTTACTTGTTTCTTGTAACAATAAAAACAATGCTGAAAACGAGAATGGTGAAAATGGAAAAAATAGTGGTGCATATTTCAGTGATTGCAAAAAACTGAAAAGTCAAGCCTTTTATATGGATAGTATCTTGTTTACCCAAATGGAACTCGATACTGTATCGGCCCAAAAGGCGATCATTGCTTTTACAGAGTTCGCCAATTATTGTCAGAGCGATAGTTTGAGTGCTATTTTTTTAGTGAAAACAGCGCAAGTGGCAAGGGCCATCAACAATATTCCGCAAGCTAAAATTGCATTGGATAAATGCATTGAAGATTATCCCAATTTTAAAGAACGTCCCGCTGCACTTTTTTTATTAGGACAGTTATACGATGACCACAATTACATGAATGATGAAAACGAAGCCAGGCGCTTGTATCAAAAAATCATTGATGAATATCCGCACAGCGATTGGGCCATGAGTGCAAAAGGCGCCATTTCATTTATTGGCAAAAGTGACGAGGAAATTACCAAAATCATCATCAATCAAAAAAAATAAGATGTTATCTTCAAAATATTTAATGGTTGTTGGCTTTTCCGGTGCAATGGCTGTTGGCCTTGGGGCCTTGGGTGCGCACGCGCTAAAAGCACAACTCGAAACCGGACTCATTAGTTTAAATGAATTAAATGCTTTTGATACCGCCTCCAAATACCAATTGTTTCATTCTTTGGCCATGCTCGGCATGATTTTATTGCAAGATAAATTGCAGTCTAAAAGTTTGAAACCCGCTTATTGGTGCTTCTTTCTGGGAATTGTATTATTTAGTGGATCCTTATATCTTTTAAGTACACGCCATTTGTTAGGTGCAGAATGGATGAGGTTTTTAGGCCCTGTTACACCTTTGGGCGGTTTATTTTTTATTGCCGGATGGCTTTTAATGGCTTTCTCAATGTTTAAAAAAGTTAAAGCCCAATAATTGGATTAAATTTTGTACTCTGCAATATTATTATCAGTTTAGCAAAGCATTATGAAAAAAATAATCATCCTATCGACATTTATTTTATTGGCATTCAACATTCGTATGAACGCCCAAAACGAACCCAAAGTAACCAAAGAGCCTACTGTATATAAAGGCGTAACCGACCAAGCCTGTGCAGTGGAAGTAGCTTTTGGTAGTTATGGTTCAGGCATTGATGCCCCAAGTTTCGAAAAAGTAATGAACCTCATTAAAGAAAAGAACTTGGCTTACACCTCAAAAAATATTGGCCGCGAAGGCGAACAACGCATTTGTTTGTCTTTAAACGAATTAAAGCGCAAGGCAAAAATGAGATTTATCAGTCAGTTGAAAAAAATAGCAAAAGAAGGCAAACTTGTCTCTGTGTCAATTAGATAGCCTACAAAATCGGGATTAAATATTGTGCAAAAACAGTCGATTATCGACTGTTTTTTTTTGTACTTTTGCCTTCTACAAATATTATCAGAGATGAACGAAATTGGATTAAAAGCAGAGAATGCATCGGTAGCACAGTTTGGCCTTTCTAATGTTGAAATGGCCTATTGGAATTTACACCCAAGCGAATTAGTAGAAGATAC
This sequence comes from Bacteroidota bacterium, assembly GCA_037127575.1. Taxonomy (GTDB): domain Bacteria; phylum Bacteroidota; class Bacteroidia; order B-17B0; family Aurantibacillaceae; genus Aurantibacillus. The sequence continues at coordinate 2,763 of JBAXXZ010000155.1, forward strand.
AATTACAAGAGGTGAAGGGTTTTTAACGGATGTTGGCGCTTTGGCGATCGATACCGGAGAATTTACAGGAAGATCGCCAAAGGACAAGTTTGTGGTGTACGATGAAAAAACGAAGGACTCCGTATGGTGGGGTGATGTAAACAACCGTTTTGAATCTGATAAGTTCGATAGTTTACACAATAGAATGTTGGCTTATTTAAGTGGCAAAGAAATTTGGGTACGTGATTCATATGCATGTGCCGATCCAACTTATCGTATAAACGTTCGTGTTGTGAACGAATACCCATGGAGTAATTTATTTGCATACAATTTATTCTTACGTCCAACCGACGAGGAAATCAAGACTTTTACCCACGATTGGTTAATCATCAATGCACCAGGTTTTAAAGCTGATCCTAAAATTGATGGCACCCGTCAACACAATTTTGCCATTTTAGATTTTACCAAAAAAATTATTTTAATTGGTGGCACTGCTTATACAGGTGAAATTAAAAAATCAATATTCTCGGTATTAAATTACATTTTGCCGCACGAGAAAAAAGTATTGAGTATGCACTGCTCTGCAAATATTGGTAAAGCAGGTGATACCGCAATTTTCTTTGGATTATCAGGCACAGGTAAAACCACTTTAAGTGCAGATCCTAACCGTAAATTAATTGGTGATGATGAGCATGGTTGGAGCGACAAAGGTGTGTTTAATTTTGAAGGCGGTTGTTATGCTAAGTGTGTTGACTTAACAGCAGAAAAAGAGCCACAAATTTTTAATGCCATTAAATTTGGGTCATTGTTAGAAAACATTGGCTGTTATGAAGGCACAACAACAGTTGATTATGCCAATATTAGCAGAACTGAAAATACACGTGTAAGTTATCCTGCCAATTACATCGACAATGCAGTAACACCTGCGGTTGGTGATATTCCTAAAAACATTTTCTTTTTAACCTGTGATGCTTTTGGTGTATTGCCGCCAATTAGCAAGTTAACGCCGGGTCAAGCCATGTATAACTTTATCAGTGGTTACACTGCAAAAGTAGCTGGTACCGAAATGGGTATTACTGAACCAACAACTACTTTCTCAGCTTGTTTTGGTAAAGCCTTTTTACCATTGCATCCAACCAAATATGCTGAGTTATTGGGTGAAAAATTAAAAAAACACAAAGTTAACGTGTGGTTATTAAACACAGGCTGGGTAGGCGGCTCTTATGGTGTAGGAAGCCGTATTAAATTGTCATACACACGTGCTTTAATTACAGCTGCTTTAAATGGTCAATTAGACAATGTAGAATTTGGTACAACCAATTTCTTCAACTTGGCTTTCCCTAAAGCTTGTGAAGGTGTTCCAACTGAATTATTAGATCCACGTAACAGCTGGAAGGATAAAAATGCATATGATGAAAAAGCCAAAAATTTGGCTGAACAATTCGTTAAAAATTTCGCACAATACGCTTCTGCTGCCAACGAAGAAATTATGGCTGCTGCGCCAAAAGCGCAAGTAACTGCATAAGTATTGTTTTAATATTTTAAAAGATCCCGGATATTTTTATCCGGGATCTTTTTTTTGATAACTGAAGGGACATTAGTGATTGAAAGGAGACAGGAGGTAAGATGATAGGAGGTAGGACAATACCTGGACCTGCATCAAATTAAATTGCCTGGAACATAATCTCCTTATAATTAATATCAAAGTGGGTGGCCGAATATACGCACTTACCATTTTTAATGATTAAAACCTGCGGTGATTGGTGTTCGATGCCGTAATGCGAAGCAGCTAAATTTGATATATCACGGTATTGAATTAAATCGAGGTAATAAGGATTTATTTTTTTCGAATCTTCATTCTGCCAGTTTCTTTCCAAACGCGATAGTGCCGCATCGCTTATGCTGCAACGGGTGCTGTGTTTTAAAATAAGTTGCGTTTGATTTACTGAGGCTTGATCTATTGAATTTAATTGATCGGCTGTTGTAAGTGGATGCCAGTTCATTTATAATTTCTCCAATGCTAAAATGATGGCTTTCTCAACATCACTTTGAATGTTTTGATAATTGCCTTTGATAAAATTTTTACCGGTAACTTTTTCAAACAGTTCAATATAGCGGGCACTGATTTCATTCACCCATTCTTCATTCATGTTCGGTACCTGTTGACCTTCTTTACCTTGAAAGCCATTTTCAATTAACCAACGGCGTACAAATTCCTTGCTCAATTGTTTTTGTTCAATGTCTTGTTTTTGGCGCTCATCATATCCTTCCAAATAAAAATACCTTGAAGAATCAGGCGTATGGATTTCATCCATTAAAATAATTTGACCATTATACAGACCAAATTCATATTTGGTATCTACCAAAATCAAGCCCATTTTATTGGCAATATCTTGTCCCCGTGCGTAAAGCGCCAAGGTATATTTTTCAAGTTGTTCGTAATGTTCTTTGCTGACGATGCCTTGTGTAATAATTTCTTCACGGCTAATGTCTTCATCATGACCTTCAGAAGCCTTGGTGGTAGGGGTAATGATGGGATTTGGTAAACGGTCGTTTTCTTTTAGTCCTTCCGGAAGTGTTACACCACACAAAGTTCTTAAGCCACTGGCGTAAGTGCGTGCCGCATGACCTGCCAAATAACCGCGTACAACCATTTCAACCTTAAAAGGCTCGCACATCAAACCAATGCTCACATTGGGGTGGGGTGTGGCCAATAACCAATTTGGCACAATGTCTTTAGTGGCATTTAAAAATTGTTCAGCAATTTGATTCAATACTTGGCCTTTGTAAGGAATGCCTTTTGGCAACACAACATCGAATGCTGAGATGCGATCGCTGGCAATCATCACCAAGGTTTTGTTGTTGATGGTATACACATCCCGCACTTTGCCTTTGTAATAATTGCTTTGTCCGGGTAATTTAAAATCGGTTTTGTCTAATGTTGTATTCATAAAAAT
>JBAXXZ010000156.1:0-5683 GCA_037127575.1 Bacteroidota bacterium
ATCCAGGTCAATGTGGCCCAGGCAGTGCTGATCACAAATACAATAAAAAAATATTTGGCAAAACCCAATACGCTTTCCGAAAAATAAGCGCCTATTAGAGCAGAGCCGCTAAATAAGGCCAACTTAAACAACCACAATTCAAAATTGCTCCATGTGGTTTTTATTTTGAAAAAATTCATCACAATTGTTTTAGGAAATTAAAATGTAAAAAAACAGAATTTTATCCCCGGCAGTTGAAATTTGATTTTAAATAAAACTATTTCAATTTGCCAGTTAAATCTCCTTCAGTGTCCTTAGTGTCCGATAACTATTGGACTCAGTGCTTACTTTAATTATTCATCATTTCCCTTAGTGTCCTTAGTTCCTTTCCCGAAACGAGTTCGGGACAAGATGTGGTTCAAAACCCATTCCACCATTTTTCCCTTAGTGACCTTTAAGTTCAATAGTTATTGGACTCAATGGTCAAATACCTATTCCACAATTTTAACTTAGTGCCTTAGTGGTTCAACTTAGCACCAAATCCACCTATTCATGAATCGCCATGATTGGAATATGGCTATGAAAAGCCATTTTTTTAGTATGTGGTTCTTTGAATAATTTATCAATAAACGAGTGCGAACGCGGCATCATAATCACCAAGTCGATGTGGTTTTCTTTCACAAATTGGTTGATACCTGCTATTACATCTTTATTTTCAACATAACACAATTGGTGGTTTACATTGGCCAATACCTGATCTAATCTTAAACTGGCCACCGCCTCAGTAATGGTGGGCTCGCTATGGCTTTTACTAAACACATTCAAAATATAAAGCTTTGAATGGAAAAGATTCACAAAGGTTTTAATGGGTTCAAATATTTTGGTGTTTTTGAAATCACCAAAGTCGCAAGCAAACACAATTTTTTTATACGCATCAAAGGTGTTTTTTTCGTGAATACAAATCACAGGAATTTGAATTTCCGACATCAATGAAGTGGTTGTGCTGCCAATTATTTTTTCACCAACAGCCCCCAAACCGTGCATGCCCATAATCACCATATCAACATGGTGCTCGGCCACAAATTTTTTAATTTCATCAACGGCAAAGCCACACGAACAAGCTTCTTCAATGTGAATGGCATGGTTGTATTTTTCGTTCAGGCGTTTTTTAATCTGTTTTAATCGTTTTTCTGAATCAATTTCAACTTCTTCCAAAGTTGGAATTAAAACGGGTGCTTCTGCTACAACAACAGGTACAGCATATGAATGGAAAAGCACCAAGGAAGCATTGATTTCATGCGCCAAATGTGCAGCGTAATTAACGGCATTATTGGCAGCAGATGAAAAATCGGTGGCAACTAATATCTTTTTCATAATTGGAAATTTGGTACCTCTAAGGTACACCCTTTTTGCGTTTCGTAGCCTGAGTTCCATCAAGTAAGCATTTGATTGATGTCATGTATTTTTGTTAAAGGCCATACCCATAAAACCGAGGAGGCCTTGAGGTTCGGGTTTAATTTTTGAATTTGTGTGTAATAGAATGTAAAGGCTAAACCGATGTATGCGCAGGTTTTAGTCTGAATTGGCATCCATTCTTCTTTTTTTTAAGCAAAGCACTGTGCTTCGCGCATAAGCGAGGGCTTCGGGTTCATTCAAAATCGCACATCTTTTTGCAAACCCATTACCAAATGCCTTTAAATACAAGGCTTTAAACGAATTGAAATATTTCTTTAAAAACTGACTTTGCTCAGTTTGAAATTTATGGATTTTTAGAAATTTGCTTTTTGCGCAAAAAATAGACTTAAAAACACCTTACAGAATTTAACAAATGAGTATATTAGACCCTAAATCGAGTTTTCAGATGGAGAGTTTAAATGCCCTTTTTGAGTATGCTACTGAAGGTATCATCATAAGTAATAAAGAGGGGAAAATAGTGAAGGCCAATCCCAGCTCCGAAAAATTATTCGGCTACGCCAAGGATGAACTGGTTGAAACACCCATCGATGAATTGGTCCCTACCCGTTTTATGCACAAGCACCCGGGCGATCGCGAAACATATGTAAAAAATCCGCATGCCCGATCGATGGGTAAAAACCTCGATTTGTTTGCGAAGCGGAAAGATGGTTCAGAATTTCCGGTTCAAATTAGTTTATCATATTATTCCAAAGACAACGAGGTTTTTGTCATTGCATTTATCGTTGATATCACTGAGCGTAAAAAGCATGAGGAAAACATTAAGAAACTGAATCAAAATCTTGAAAAAAAGGTTGAAGAGCGCACCAAAGTGTTGCAAGAAGCTTTGATAGAACTTGAAAATTCACGCGAAAAATTAAGTGAAGCCCTCGAAAAACAGAAGGAATTAAACGACATGAAATCACGCTTTGTGACCATGGCATCGCATGAATTCAGAACACCTTTAAGCACCATTTTATCTTCCATTTCATTGATTAATTCTTACAACCAAAAAGAAGAAAAAATCAGTAAACACGTTACGCGCATTAAATCGGCCGTTACAAACATGACTTTGATTTTAAACGATTTCCCTTCGGCCGAAAAACTCGAGGAAGGCAAGGTATTTGTGCGTTTGGAAGATTTTGACATCGAACAATTGGCCCATGAAGTGGTGAATGAAATCAATGGCATTTTAAAAGTTGGTCAAATGGTCAATTTTATTTTTCAAGGAGAAAAAGTGGTGCATTTTGACAAACAAATGATTCGCAATATTTTTATGAATTTATTGTCGAATGCCATTAAATTTTCGCCTGAAAATAAAAGCATAACCCTAAAACTGACAACTGATAATGAAAATACTGTTATTCATATAAGTGATCAAGGCATTGGCATTCCTAAAGAGGAGCAAGGGCATTTGTTTGAACGGTTTTACCGTGCCAAGAATGTCACCAATATTCAAGGTACAGGCTTAGGTTTAAATATTGTGGCCAAATATGTTGAATCCATGAAAGGAAGCATTGGCTTCGAAAGTGCTTTAAATGAAGGCACCACTTTTAAAATTAAATTACCAAAACAAAAAGATTAATTACAATGAAGACAATATTGTTAATTGAAGACAATACCGATGTGCGCGAAAACACTGCCGAAATTTTGGAATTGGCAAATTATAAAGTGCTGCAAGCCGAAAACGGTAAGGTGGGTGTAGAATTGGCGCAACAAACCAATCCCGATTTAATTATTTGTGATATCATGATGCCGGTATTGGATGGTTATGGCGTGATTCATCTTTTAAACAAAAACCCATCTACAGCCAAAATTCCTTTTATATTTTTAACTGCCAAAAGCGAACGTTTAGATTTTAGAAAAGGGATGGAAATGGGCGCAGATGACTATATCAGTAAACCATTTGATGACATTGAACTGCTTAAAGCAGTGGAAAGTCGTTTGCGTAAAAACGATATTTTAAAAGCTGAATTCTCAAAAAATGTGGATGGCTTAAACCGCTTTTTTGATGAGGTAAAGAAAATTGATGTGCTCAAAAAATTATCGAGCGATCGTCGCGTAAAAAACTTTAAAAAGAAAGAGAACGTATACCAAGAGGGCAATCAGCCTGTTTATTTATATTTTCTGAGCAAAGGAAAAATTAAAACATTTAAATCGCACGAATACGGTAAGGAATTAATTACCACTTTGTACAAAGAAGGTGAATTTTTTGGCTACACTGCTTTATTGGAAGAAAGTGCTTATGCTGAAACAGCTGAGGCTTTAGAGGATTCGGAAGTGTGTTTGATTCCGAAAGAGGATTTTTATTCTTTGATGTACAACAACACGGAAGTGATGAAAACCTTTGTGAAAATGTTATCTGATAACATCATTGAAAAAGAAAATCAGCTGGTGAATTTGGCCTATAGCTCGGTTCGTAAGCGGGTGGCCGAAGCCCTTGTTTTATTGCAAAGCCGATTTGATGGCAGCACCGGAAAAAACTTCAGCATTTCAATTTCGCGCGAAGATTTGGCGAACATTGTTGGAACAGCCACCGAATCATTGATTCGTACATTAAGTGATTTTAAAGAAGAGAAGCTGATTGAGATTAAAGGCAGCAATATTACAATTATGAACCTTGAAAAATTAAAGAAATTAAAAGCCTAAACAATTAGCCGTTAATGCGACTTAATTCCATTCCTTCTTCATTTTGACGTTTAAGTGTCCAATCATCGGTTACACTAGTTTCTAGCCACGATTTACCTGATTTACGAAAAACTTGCGTAGCAATACCGAATTCTTTTTGGAATAGTTGTTCGAGTACTTGCACCTGCATTTCTTCAGTTATTTCAATGATATGGTTGTGTTTAATGTGTTTTAATTCGTTTAAAGGCGCATCTTTGGTAATCATGTCTTTTTTGCTACTCAAAGCATTTATTTTGTGATGGCGATTAAAAAACTCTAATCTCAAAAAGGGAAAAGCCGCATTAAATTCTTCTTTAATGGAGGAAATTTTTTTCGATGGATCTATTTTTAATTTCATGGAATAATTTTTAATTTTCAATTTTTTGCCCTGTTTTTTTCAATTCCACATGAAATGAAGTTAAGATGGCTTGTTCTTTCTGTTTGATGTATTCATCACCAATGTTTTCTAAAAAGTGCATTCCGGTTTGTAACAGTCTTTCGTCGTTTTCTTCGAAGTTTTTTCCTAAAAAATTCTTGTATGTAATCAATGCATGTAATGGATCCGCTTTTTTTTGATCGATCTTCACAAAATCTAATTCAAGCACATAAGCATTGTGCATCACCTGTGTGATTTTGTCTCGCTCAAGTTTATTCATTTCTTTGGCAATAAACTGGTGCAGTTCCTTGCGCTCATCTGCACGAACATCGGCATCCGATAATACCAATGAATAGGCCAATTTGCCTAATTCGAGATAATATTGTGTGAGGTTTTTCATAAATTAATCGTGTATGGCCATTACAGGAATATTAGAGGCAAAAGCAATTTGTTTGGTGTTGGTTTCGGAGAACATTTCGTAAAAAGCCGAATGTTTTTTACTGATTACAACAATCATATCAAATGAAAAGTCATTGGCATACTCAACAATGCCTAATTGCACTGTTTTGGCATCACGACTCACTATTTTTTGTGTTTTGTGATTGAGGATTAATTCCAATTGCACGGGCTTAAATATTTCCTCTTCTGTACGCACATGTAACAATCGAAGTTTTGCCTTGCATTCCTTCACAAATATTTCAAAATGCTCTAACTTGGCATGGTACAATTTCTGGTTATTGTCAACACCTACCAAAATAGAATGCAATTGGTGATTGGTGTATTTTTCCGGAACAATGATCACAGGCGCCAAAATCTTTCCGGCCAAATCGGTTGAATGACTGCCGTATAAATAACGGTTGAGTTTTGTTTTTGTGCCTAAACCCATTACTACCGCTTTTATTCGGTGCGAATCAATAAAATTCTGCACTTCATTTTTTAGTGAACCTGTGGTGATTACCGAGTCAATTTCAAGTTTAGGATGGTGTTTGTGTAAATCGGCTTCAAGTTTCTTCAACTGCTCGCCATGGTCTTTTTTGGTACTCTGAAAAGACATAAAAAACAATCCGCTGTTCGAATGAACCAAAGGAATATCAAATAAATTGAGAATGGTTAATTTGCATTTTAACTTTCCCGCCAACATAGCCGCATAATGGCACGCGTTGAGTGATGAGGGCGTGAAATCGGTTGTTGTTAAAATGGTTTGCATTC
>JBAXXZ010000157.1:0-5634 GCA_037127575.1 Bacteroidota bacterium
ATATTACCATGAAGGCGATTACATTGGCAAATCCGGGATAGAAAAATCTTACGAAGAAGCTTTAAGAGGTAAAAAAGGTGTGCAGTTGGTGATTACCGATGTGCACAATAAAACAATTGGTCGTTATGCAGGAGGCAAATATGATACCTTGGCTGTGCCAGGTCAGCCTTTGTATTGTACCCTCGACATGGATTTGCAAGAATATGGTGAAAAACTTATGCAAGGCAAAAAAGGCGCAGTGGTTGCCATTGAGCCTTCTACGGGTGAAATTTTGGCCTTGATATCAAGTCCGGGCTACGATCCAAACTTGTTGGTAGGCGGCAAAGAAAGGGCCAGAAATTTTGCAAGATTATATTTGGACTCAACTCTACCGCTTGTGAATAGGGCCTTACAGGGCATGTACCCGCCGGGATCAACCTTTAAATTGATCGATGCTTTAATTGCACAAAACGATGGCTTGATTAATCGTTCAACTTCCTTTCCTTGTCACAGGGGTTATCCGCCCATGGGGAACAAACCAAAATGTCATCCACACGCGCCGGTTGATTTAGTGGGTTCTGTTGCAGTTTCATGTAATTCTTATTACAGCTATGTATTCCGAGAAATCACTGACCAAAAAAAATATCCGCATTTTATTGACGGCTACAATCATTGGCGCGACATGGTTCGAACCTTCGGGCCAGGCACGCATTTAGGCTCTGATTTACCATATGATAAACCCGGAAATGTGCCTTCGGTTGAATATTATAACAAGGTTTTTGGTAAAAATGGTTGGCGAAGCAATACCATCGTGTCTCTGGGCATAGGTCAAGCCGAGCTTTTACTGGTTCCTTTACAAATGGCCAATGTTATTGCCACCATTGCCAACCAAGGGTTTTATTATATCCCGCATTGCGTTAAGGGCATTGGTAAAAACCGTACTACCGATAAACGATTTACCGAAAAACATTATGTTGGTGTACAAAAACCTGAGGCTTATCAAAATGTAATTGATGGTATGCAAATGTGTTTTGATGCAGGAACTGCCTATTATGAAAGGGTTCCGGGGGTTGTGGCCTGCGGAAAAACCGGTACGGCCGAAAACCCGCATGGAAAATCACATGCTGTATTTTTGGCTTTTGCACCGCGCGATAAACCAAAAATTGTAATTGCCTGTTTGATTGAAAACGCCGGTTTTGGTGGTGTTTGGTCGGCTCCGGTTGTAAGTTTAATGATGGAAAAATACCTCACCGGCAAGGTTACGCGTAAAGCTGAAGAAGAAAAAATAATGGCCGTGGATTTGATTCACGGTAAAAATTTATTAACCAACGAATCACATTAAGCGTGAGGAATACTCAAGATAAGGTTTTATATGGCGTTGATCGCATAACGGTTATCGTTTATGTGCTTTTGGTGGTAATGGGATGGTTAAATATTTATGCAGCCGTATATAACGAGGAACATCAAAGTATTTTCGATACCTCACAAAAATACGGGAAACAACTTATTTGGATTTCAGGCGCAGCTATCATCGCTTTTAGCATATTGGTAATTGATGCCAATTTTTATACGGCTTTTGCTTATGGTTTTTATGGCTTGTTTATTATTGCCAACATTTTGGTTATTTATTTAGGTCGGGAAGTGAAGGGAAGCCGCTCGTGGTTTAGATTTGGTGATTTTGGGATTCAACCTGCAGAGTTCATGAAATTTGCCACCAATCTTGCTTTAGCCAAATTTTTAAGTAACCAAAATATTATCGTCAATCAGCAATTTCGTTTGCGGTTTAAAGACATCATTAAAAATTACAAGAACACTTTTATTGCTTTGTTTTTTGTAGTAACACCATTAATCATCATCAAAATCTTGCAAGATGAAACAGGCTTAGCCATTGTATTCATTGCATTTATAATTGTACTTTACCGCGAAGGCTTAAGTGTTAATTTTTTGATCTTTGGATTATTGGCTGCCATTCTCTTTGTGGTGTCGTTGCTGGTGAGTCAAACATCCACATTGGTGCTGAGCTTAGGCATCATTTCTTTTTCATCTTTTTTGTTTATTCGACGAAGCAGAAAAAATTTGATCACCGTTTTGCTGATTTTCTTCTCAGCTTCCGGTGTAGTTTTGGGTACCAATTATGTATACAACCATTTGGAACCGCATCAAAAAATTCGCATCGATGTATTATTGGGTCGTGGTACCGTTGATTTAAAAAAGGAAGGATACAATGTAAACCAAGCTAAAATAGCCATTGGCAGTGGTGGCTTCTGGGGGAAAGGTTACTTGCAAGGCACACAAACCAAATACGATTTTGTGCCCGAACAAGACACTGATTTTATTTTTTGCACTGTTGGCGAAGAATGGGGTTTTTTGGGCAGTACCGTGGTGATTTTTTTGGAGCTATTTCTTATTTTGCGCATGATTTTTTTAGCAGAAAGACAGCGGTCTGATTTTAGCCGAATATACGGTTATGGGGTTGCCGCAGTTCTATTTTTCCATCTGGCTGTAAATATTGGCATGACCATTGGATTGATGCCGGTAATTGGAATTCCATTGCCGTTTTTTAGTTATGGCGGCTCTTCATTATGGTCTTTTACCATTTTACTCTTTATTTTTATTAAACTCGATGCCAATAGACTCTTGATTCTAAGGTAAGTACATCAAACTTTACCCTGTGATTAAAGATGTTTCACCACGTCAATGTTTCAAGGCAATTAAATTGCAATTATTTGCATTAAGAAATCAAGCATTCGGATTAATTAACCATTTGCCCCTTATAAATTTCGACTGAAAGTGGTTCAATGCACTCATTTTTAGTAATTTTGTTGCTTATCTTGTTGATGCCTTGAAAAAAGTAAATCCCTATATCAAGTGGCTTTGGATTATTTTGCTTAGTCCGGTTCTCTTGGTTTTATTCATCGTTTTTTTAGTCAGTACCGGCAGCCTTGGTTCTTTGCCCAAAGTAGATGAATTGCTAAATCCGAAAAATAGTTTGGCAACCATCGTGTACAGTGGCGATATGAAAATTATCGGCAAGTACTATAGCGAAAACCGCGTGAATGTAAAATTTAGTGAGATCGATCAAGATTTGGTAAATGCATTAATTGCGACCGAAGACGCCAGATTTTATGAGCATAGTGGCGTGGATTTGAAAGCTTTGTTTAGATCAATGCTGGGTGTTTTTATGGGTGGCAATAAAGGTGGAGGCAGCACCATTACGCAACAATTGGCAAAAATGATGTTTCCGCGCGAAAAGTTAAGTAAGCCTGAACTACTTATTCGAAAAGTTAAAGAATGGATTATTGCTACGCGTTTGGAAAAATTATACACCAAGGAGGAAATTTTAGCCTTGTACCTAAACAAGTATGATTTTTTGAATCTGGCTGTTGGCATTAAATCCGCCTCTCAAATTTATTTTAACCGTTCGCAAGACAGTTTAAACATTGAACAAGCCGCCATGTTAATTGGTATGGCAAAAAATTCGGCATTGTTTAATCCAATTCGATTCGAAGCACGCACCAAACAACGCCGAAATGTCGTACTGAATCAAATGGTCAAATATGGTTATCTCACTGATCAAAAATATGATAGTTTAAAACTATTGCCGCTTGATTTATCATTTCGTCCCGAAAACCATAACGATGGTTTGGCCACCTATTTTAGGGAATATTTACGCGATAATTTTTTAGATCATTGGTGCAAAAAACACATCAATCCTGAAACCAATAAGCCTTATAACATTTACCGCGATGGATTAAGGGTTTATTCAACCATCGACTCGCGCATGCAGCAATACGCCGAAGAGGCTGTATCAGAGCACATGCGCGAATTGCAGAAGGCTTTTAGCAAAGAGTGTTTGAATAAAAAGAACGCACCATTTGCTTGGAATGTATCGAAACAAGAAATTGAGAGCATGATGAACAGCTCAATCAAAAGAAGCGATCGCTACCGTAATTTAAAAGAGCAGGGCTTAAGCCATCAACAAATTATGGCTACTTTTTATCAGAAGTCGCCAATGAAGGTTTACAGTTTACGTGGAGAAATCGACACCTTGCTAACGCCATACGATAGCATCAGGTATTATAAGAGTTTTTTGCAAACCGGTTTTATGGCCATGGAGCCACAAACAGGCTATGTGAAGGCTTGGGTAGGGGGCATTAATTACAAGCATTTTAAATACGATCACGTAAAAGTGAGTAAACGACAAGTGGGTTCTACCTTTAAACCTTTTGTATATGCCTTGGCAATTCAAGAAGGATTATCACCTTGCCATCAAGTACCAAATGTTAAAACCTGTATCACCACTGAAACTGGAGAGGACTGGTGTCCGAATAACTCCGATGGACCCAATGATAAAAACATTGGCAAAATGATCACCCTTAAAAAAGCGCTTGCTAATTCAATTAACTATATAACGGCTTGGATTATGAAGCAGTATGGGCCACATGCTGTTGTGAATTTAGTGAAGCGATTGGGAATTACCTCCGACATTCCTGAAGTGCCTTCCATTTGTTTAGGAACAGCCGATATCAGCTTGTACGAAATGGTGGCAGCTAATTCCACCTTTGCGAATAAAGGCACTTATATACAGCCAACTTTTATTACACGCATTGAAGATAAAAATGGCAAAGTGCTGGAAGAATTTATACCAACAAGCGATGAAGTATTTAGTGAAGAAAAAGCCTTTGCCATGATTCAGTTAATGATGGGTGTAGTTGATGGTGGAACGGGTAGCAGATTAAGATTTAGACATAAATTAAAAAATCAAATAGCCGGTAAAACGGGCACCACACAGCACAATGCCGATGGCTGGTTTATTGGTTTAACACCTGAATTGGCGGCTGGTGTTTGGACCGGCGGTGAAGACAGAAGCATCCATTTTAACTCAATGGAAGAAGGGCAAGGAGCCTCAATGGCTTTACCGATTTGGGGTAAGTTTTTTAATAAAATTTACGCTGACAAAACTTTAAAAATGACCAAAGCTGATTTTCCTCGTCCTAAAAACATGGATCCCAATTTGGAGATGGATTGTAGTAAATACGATGATGCTATAGATATTCCTACAAAGGATGATGGTGGGGGTATTTTTGATTAAAATGATGAATTTTTTTTATTTAAATATATTGTATTATGATTAACAGAGAAGTAAAAAATGCCGAAGAAGCATTAAAAGATATAAAAGATGGCATGACCTTAATGGTTGGCGGATTTGGTTTATGCGGTATTCCCGAAAATAGCATTAATCAATTGGTAAAAATGGGTGTTAAAAATTTAACCTGCATCAGTAATAACGCAGGTGTTGATGATTTTGGTTTGGGTTTGTTGTTGCAAACCAAACAAATTAAAAAAATGATTTCAAGTTACGTTGGTGAAAACGATGAATTTGAAAGGCAAATGCTGAGCGGCGAATTAGATGTGGAATTGGTGCCGCAAGGTACTTTGGCCACGCGATGTTTGGCTGCCGGTTACGGCATGCCGGTAATTTTTACTCCTGCCGGTGTAGGAACCGAAGTGGCCATTGGCAAAGAGGTGCGCAAATTTACCTACCAAGGCGAGGAAAAAGATTACTTAATGGAAAAGGCATTTGAGGCCGATTTTGCCATTGTAAAAGCTTGGAAAGGTGATACCGCCGGCAATTTAATTTATAAAAGCACCGCC
>JBAXXZ010000158.1:0-5612 GCA_037127575.1 Bacteroidota bacterium
GCTTTGTGCTGTATTATACTGTTGATTTAGAAATAACAATTTTCGTTCTTGTACCAATTTGGCATTTTTATTGCCATTAAAAATTAACCAGGAGGCACTTAATCCGGCATTAAAACCTGCTTGACGGTTTAAAAAAACGATGCCTGCTTGACTTTGATTTCGTGTAAAATTATAAGCAGTATTCATCTGAATTTGCGGTATAGTGGCAGCTTGTGCCTCTTTAATACTTTGTTCGAATTGAATTTCATTTTGTTTAGACAACAGGATGCTTTTGTTGCTGCTACTGCTTGTTTTTTTGAGTTCTTCTAAGCCGGGGTTAAAGTTTAAAACAATGGAGTCGCTTGTGTCAAAATTATTATCGGCAGATTTACTCATTAAAAGATTTAAACCTGATTTGGCATTTAACAATTGAATTTGCAATTGTGTTAATTCGCTGCGGGTTTTACGCTCATTGCTTTGCGCCAACAAATATTCCATTTTTGAATCGGCACCTATATTGTATTTTACCTTGGCTAAATTGTTTCGTTCTTCAAATAAAATCAAATTTTGTTCGGCGCTTTTAATGAGGGCTTTGATTTTGATAATGTTGTTATATGCCAAAATGGTTTGATAAATCAAATTCTCCATCTGTATTTTTAAGGCCATATTGGAAGCTTTTTCATTGGCTTCCAGTCTTTTTTTTACGGCAAACATTTTTAAACCATCAAACACTGTCCAATTGGCATTTACCGAAGCTGCCATGTTTTTGCTAATGGCACCGTCTTTATCTTGCACTAAACCGGAATTAAATTCTTGATGTGAATTTAAACTGGCAAAATTATAAGCAGCATTTACACTCACTGTTGGTGATAAGCCGGCATTGCCTAAATTGTTTTGTGATTGACTAATTTGTTCTTGATTTTTCGCAATTAACACGGCATAATTTTTTTCCAACGCTGTTTTTAAGGCCTCATCCAAACTTAGCAATGCTTGTGATTGAGCCAATTGTGTTAGTATTAAAAACAAGAAGCTTAATTTAATGTTGCGTGTCATTTTTTTTGTCTTTAATCAAATACGAATACATGGCAGGAATCACGAAAAGGGTTAATACCATTGAAATTAATAAACCGCCAATGATTACAATGCCCATGCCCATGCGACTTTTTGAACCAGCACCCAAGGCCAAAGCAATTGGCAGTGCCCCAAGAATAGTGGCCAAACTGGTCATTAAAATTGGTCGCAACCTGGCTGTTGATGCTTCAATCAAGGCTTCCCGCACACTCATTCCTTTTTCCCGCAATTGATTGGCAAATTCAATAATTAAAATACCATTTTTTGTCACCAAGCCAATGAGCATAATTAATCCAATTTGACTGAACACATTTAAAGTTTGGTTAAAATACCACAGTGAAAAAATGGCACCCGATAAAGCCATAGGCACTGTAAACATGATAATGAGGGGTTCGATGAAACTTTCAAATTGGGCCGATAACAATAAATAAATGAGTGCCAAGGCCAATAAAAAAGCAAATAATATATTTGATGAACTTTCGGCAAAATCGCGGGATGCGCCTGTGAGTGAAGTGGTGAAATTATCATCCAACACCATTTTAGAAATGCGGTTCATTTCATTGATGCCATCACCAATAGTTTTACCCTGAGCCAAGCCAGCCGACACGGTGGCCGATTGGTAGCGGTTGTAATGGTACAATTGAGGCGGACTGCTTCTTTCGGTAACAGTAATAATATTGTCCAATTGAATCATGTTACCGATGTTGTTTTTCACATACAACTTTTTAATATCATTTGGATCATCTCTGTTTTCGCGACTCACCTGCCCAATTACCTGGTATTGTTTATCACCTTTAATAAAATAACTAAAACGTTGACCGCTTAATGCCAATTGAATTGTTTGGGCCACATCAGCAATTGAAACACCAATGGCACGGGCTTTTTCACGGTTAATTTCAATCACCAATTCGGGTTTGTTGAATTTTAAATTTACATCCACCCCTTGAAAAACAGCACTTTTATTGGCTTGTTCAAGGAACAATGGTAATTTTTTACGGATTTGCTCAAAATTATTGGTTTGTAAAACAAACTGAACCGGTAAAGTTCCTCGCGGACCGCCGCCTGAGGAGATTGATTGTTCTTGAATCACAAAGACCTTTCCTTCAGGAAAAATGGCCAGGTTTTTATTGATGTAATTTGCAATATCTTGTTGCGAGCGTTTACGTAAATTTGATTCGGATAATGCCAATCTTACAAAGCCTGTATTCACAGCACCTGAACCTGCAAAGCCGGGAGCCGTTACCGTTAAACAAACACGTTTTTCTTTCACTGAATCTGAGGCAAAACTTGAAATCCTATCCATTAAGGCATCGGTAGCTTCAAAGGTGGTGCCTTCGGGTGCAGTTACCAATAAGCGCAGCCAGTCACGGTCTTCTAATGGCGACAATTCAGATTGTAATTGTTTACCAAAATAAAAAATGGAGACGAGTGACAGGATAAGAATCACAGGTGCCCACCATCTTTTATCCAAGAACCTTGTTACACTTTGTTTAAAGGAATGATCTAAGCCTACAAAGAATGGCTCAGTAAGAATGTAGAATTTTGATTTTTTACTTGGATCCTTGCGTATCAATTTGGCATTGAGCATGGGGGTTAAGGTTAAAGATACAAATGCAGAGATTAAAACTGCACCCGCCAAAACCACACCAAATTCACGGAATAAACGACCCACAAAACCTTCAAGAAAAATTACCGGCATAAACACAGCCGTTAGTGTGAGGGAAGTAATAATAACTGCTGAATAGATTTCACGTGTGCCCGCAATAGCCGCATCATGTGGATTCATACCCTTTTCAATTTTCTTAAATATGTTTTCGGTCACCACAATACCATCATCCACCACCAAGCCTGTTGCCAAAACAATAGCCAATAAGGTAAGCACATTGATGGAATAGCCCATCACGTAAATGATAAAAAATGCCCCTATTAAAGATACCGGAATGTCGATTAATGGACGAAAGGCAATGACCCAATCTCTAAAAAATAAAAAGATGATGAGAATTACCAAGGCCAAAGCAATGAGTAAAGTTTCCTTCACTTCCATTATCGATTTCTTAATAAAACGCGTGTTATCAAGTGCAATATTGATGGTGTAATCTTTCGGCAAATCTTTTTTAAGCAATTCGTAGCGCTTGTAAAATTCATTTGAAATATCAATGTAATTAGCTCCCGGTTGCGGTACAAGGCCTAAACCCACCATTGGAATTCCTGAATCCTTTAATATTGTTTCTTCATTTTCAGCACCCAACTCCACCAAGGCCACATCTTTTAAACGCACTATCACACCCTTGTCTTCCTTCACAATCATGTCTTCAAACTGTTTTACTGTGCTCAGTTTGCCAATGGTGTTAACCGTTAGTTCGGTATTGTTACCTTCAATCTTACCTGAAGGTAAATCCACATTCTCTTTGCTTAATGCAGCACGAACATCCAGTGGACTTAGTTTGTAAGCGCTTAATTGATCAGGTTGTAATCGGATGCGCATGCAATAGCGGCGTTGCCCCCATATTTGCACATTACTTACACCGGGAATGGTTTGAAAATTTTGGGCCAAAACATTTTCGGCATAATCACTAAGTTCTAATAAGGAACGTGTATCGCTTAGTAATGTCATCGATACAATCGCATCCGAATTGGCATCAGCCTTTGTAACAACGGGTGGAGCATCAATATCCTGAGGTAATTGCCTTAAGGCCTGCCCTACTTTATCACGTACATCATTGGCAGCGGCTTCCAAATTGGCACCCAAATTAAATTCAACCGTAATAATGCTCGAACCTTGGTTTGATGACGCTGAAATAGAACGGATTCCTTCTATGCCGTTAATCACCTTTTCGAGCGGTTCGGTAATTTGAGATTGTATCACATCTGCACTGGCGCCTGTATAGCCGGTTCTAACGGTTATTACAGGTGGGTCAATGGAAGGATATTCGCGAACACCCAAATAATTGTAACCAATGGCCCCAAACAATATGATGATGATTGACATCACAATTGATAAAACCGGGCGCTTAACGCCTAATGACGCAATATCCATTAATGTGAGGCCTTAATCAGTTTGATTTTTGAATCTTTTTTTATTCCCAATAAGCCTGTGCTCAGAACCGTATCTCCTTCTTGTATACCTTCCAGTACCTGAATCATTTGATCGTCTCGAATACCAATTTTAACAGGTGTTTCAATAGCAGCGCCGTTTTTATAAACATACAATTTTTGTCCCTTTAAAGTAGGAACAATACACTGACTTGGCACCATCAAGGCATTGGCAGATTCTTTGAGTTTTAAATTCACCATCACAAAAATACCTGGATGAATGTTTTGAATAGGATTAAAAATGGCCCTTACATGAATTGATTTAGTGGCTTCATCAACTACAGGTTCTATGGCATAAATATTCGCATTTAAATCATTTTCTCCCATGTCTTCATCCAATTTAAAATCCACCTTCTGCCCTACTTGTAAAAGGGCACTATATTTTTGGGGTAATGAAAATTCGATGAATAAAGGATTCATTTCAACCAGTGAAACAATTGGTGTATTGGCATTTACAAAGGTACCGTTCGATACCCGTTTTAATCCAAGCATCCCATTAAAAGGCGCCACCACATTGGTTTTGGCCAACTGTGCCAAATTAAAAGATTCATCGGCCTTTAAAACCTGTAATTCATTTTCTTGAATGTCTACTTCTTCTTGACTCACACCTTTTGCTTGAAGTAACTGTTTAAGTCGGCTAAATTTTAACTCAGATAATTTAATTTGAGATCGAACTTTTACCAATTGTGCCTGAATATCGGCATCATTTAATTTAACCAACAAAGTTCCTGCCTTTACGTATTCACCTTCTTTAAAATATAAACCAATAATTTTACCATTTACTTCAGGTAAAATATCAACCTGATTAAAAGACCCCACTTTACCCATTAAAGATAAATTATTGGCGAGTGGTTTAGACTTAAGCACAAAATAATTGGCCGTTACCGGTATCGCATTTTTGCTTTTGTTTGCACCCTTATCTTCTTTTTTTGGAAGGAAAATAAATTTAGTGGCGATTAAAAGTGATATCACCACGGTAATGAGAGCCCAATTTGGTATTTTTTTCACAGAAAAAATATATTTTAAAATGTCGATTAAAATTTATGCGCTACAAATATAGCCAAAGCGAAATCTATTTTGATTGTATTTGTGATATGCCATTATTAATTTTTAACTTTGGTCCCTTTTAAACAACTATGAAGCATTTTTTCTTTTTCCTTTCCCTTATTGGTTTAGCTGCCTCGGCTCAAAATGAAACACATTTTAAAAATTTACGTATGTTAACCCATGGCGGCGACAATGCAGAGGCATATTTCAGTTTTGATGGGAAACATGCTTCTTTTCAAAGTAACAACAAGGCATGGGGATTAAAATGTGACCAAATATTTAATCTTGATATTGAAAAGGCAGCCAAAGACAGCACTTATAAACCGCCTATGTTAAGTACATCGAAAGGAAGAACCACCTGCAGTTATTATTTAAAAGATGGCAAACATATTGCCTTGGTGTCAGATGCAGGCACCCCCAAT
>JBAXXZ010000159.1:0-5593 GCA_037127575.1 Bacteroidota bacterium
CAAAAGTGCCATAACGGAGGTGACCTAGCATCAATTCTCCTAAAAAGGGGATGTTTTGTTTTTGCCACGACGGGTCTAGGTAAGCATCGGGATTGGCCTTTTGGGCTTCGCTAAAATTATGGTTGATTTTGCTGAAAATATCCATGGTTGCCCGCGAATTGATGGAGCGCAGGCGGTTCAAATAAGACGTTCCGGGTTCGGCATCGAGTTTAATGGTGGCTACTCCGGCCCCATCTTGGCCGCGGTTGATCATTTTTTCCATGATTTGATACAGCTTGTGCAAGCCGTAACGGGCGCTTCCGTACTTGGTTTTGTAGTAGTCAATAGGCTTTAATAACCGGATTAAGGTAACGCCGCATTCGTGGTGGATAAAATCGCTCATAGTAAAAAGGAGCACAAAGTTAGGTTTTTGCTTTGGGAATTAACAATGACAATTTGAAAATAATGTGAAGGCTTCTCATCATTTTTTGAGTTTTGTAGATGTTATGTGTATATTTGAAAAGTACTAAGAACTATAACTTTTATTTAACATGATATTAAAGAGAAAACTTTTACTGGTTTTTGCATTTTTATTTATTCTAAGTCTGACCAAAACCATTAAAGCTCAACCAACCCCTAGCATAGGTATTGTTTTGAATGAGTATTGCGTGACCAATACGAGCGGGCCCACCGATAACTTTGGAGTTTACAGCGATTGGGTTGAAATTGCCAACGTGCAATCGTATTCAGTTACCTTGGCCAATTATTACTTGAGTAATGACAGAAACAACCTCAAAAAATGGGCTTTCCCATCATCTTTCAGCTTACCGGGTGGCGGTTTAGGTGTTGTTTGGTTGTCGGGAAAAAACGGCGTGTTCAACAGCAACTACCACGCTAATTTCACCTTGGACCAATGTAAAAACCAATGGCTAATTTTAAGTACCTCGGCGGGAACCATCCGCGATTCGGTATTTGTTCAGCAAACCAAGGCCGGACATACAAGGGGCAGGATTGATTATAATACGAAGGGCATTAATGCTTGGCGTTTGTACACTACCAATTCACAAATGATTATCAACCCATTAACCAACAATTACATGGGTTATTTGCCAAAACCAAGCTTGGCGCCTGTTAATCCTACCGGTACTTTGAGCATTGGTAATGCCACTTCAAATACAGGTTTTTTTGCCGCAGGTTCCCAAATTATGAAGGTAATGATCAATGGGCGAAATTACGATACCATTAACTACCCTTGTTTATCGGTTTATTATACCACCAACGGCGATTATCCTCGTCCGGGTAGCACTAACACCAAGGTGTATATCGATAGTTCGGCACCCAATCCCATCAACATTGATTTAACCACCGTCGTCCGTGTGATTGTTGTTCCTCGAACCTACACCAGTTCATCGGGCGCGTCTACACTTGTGTGCTCTGAAATGTCGGGTTATCTTGAAAGTTTCTGTGAAACAAATACTTATTTTGTTGATCCCGGTCACCAAACATTCAGCAAGGATTTTGGTGTAGTATCCATTGCAATGGATTATGCCGATACATCTTGGTTCTCAGCCCAGGGCAATCCGCCAGCCACCACCATTCATGTGGAATATTACGATAAAATGAAACAAGTAAGTGAGGGTTATGGCAGCATTGAGCGTCCAATCAACGAAACTTGGGCCACCAAACAAAGGGGTTATTATATTAGTATTGATGATAGAAATGGATTTGGTTGTAATTTTGAGGGACCAATCTTTAACCTCGACAGTTTGGGGTCCTCTAAACGCCGTGTATTTCCTACCCTACATTTATATGGTGGTGATATTGAAAGTCACTCCTCACCTTTATCCGTAACATCCAACACTTCTTTTGGTACATCACTGCGTGATGTATTTATTGAATCTTTGGCGGCTAAGTACAATTTGAATGTCAATCCATTGCACATTAAACCTGTGGTGGCCTTTGTAAATGGTAAATACGCCGGTATGTATCACTTTAAAGAAGTATATGACAAGTATTACGAAAATTATTATTATGGTCAGTCGAAAGATTCGGTGGACATGTGTTTTTACCACAATGGTGAAGGTTCATTGACTTATTCTGACGGAACAAAATCGAATTTTAATAATAACTTCAGATCAAATGTTGTTGATAAAGCATCAGCTTCATCATTAAAAGGTGCCACCAATCCAAATTACACCACCTTGATGAACACCATGGATAAAACGAGTTTTATTGATTACATGATTTTGCAATCATTTTTCTTAAACAGTAATCTTTGGAATTATAACATTGCATTTGCAAAAGGTGGACAAGCCAAAGCCGGTAACAAATACCATTTTTATTTATGGAACATGCCGGCCATTCTTAATTTTACCAGTGTTGCGACGAATACCTTAATCATCAATAACACATTGCAAACACCTTGTGTATACGAGCAAGCCAATTACCAGCTAAGTACTAGGGGTTTTAATGGTGCCGCTTACGTATTCGGACGTTTGATGAATGGTATTACCGGAAACGACGGATTTAAATTGGAATACAAAAACCGTTACCAGGATTTATTGAATAACGCTTTAAAATGTGATAACTTAATGAAGCATTATAATTATGTTTATAATTTATATCGCGCTGAAATTCGTTGTCACGAAGATCCTAGTTGTGCTGCCGGAAACAATCCTTTTAACACCGTAACAGATTTGTGGGATACCAATGTATACAGAATGAAAATAAAATTACTGCAACGTTGCGATTTTGTGGCCAATTCATTCACCACTTCGGGTTGTTATGGCGTTACAGGACCATATCCTTTAACCATTCGTGTTGAACCTGAAGGAGCAGGAACAGTGAAGGTAAACACATTGCCGATTGCGTCTTATCCTTGGACCGGTAATTATTACGCCACATTGATGAGTTTTAAAGCCACACCAAGCAATACCACCAATTTTTCTTTCCACCATTGGAAATTCCAAAATCACACCAGTTTGGAGCCAAGTAGTAAAGATTCGGTCACAACCAATTTTTACACTTTTGATGATGTTACAGCTGTGTTTACTGATAAATCGAAAGACATCTCCAACAGCGGTGATAATCCAAATATTCCAACCGGCTTTACGCCAAATGGTGATGGTAGAAATGATTATTTTAAACCATTGGGTTCGGCTGAGTTTGTAAGCGAATATCAAATGAGCATTTGGAACAGATGGGGCCAAGAAGTTTACCGTTCAGTTGATCCGAATGATTTGGGTTGGGATGGTAATTTTAGCGGTCAGATGGCCATTACGGGTGTATATGCTTATGTGATCACTTATAAGAATGTGTATGGTGAATCGAAATTATTAAAAGGCAATGTTACACTCACAAGGTAATTTAACAGGCATAAACAAATAACATAGCGACAGGCAATTATAGAATTTGAGTATGAAGAAAATTTATTATTTAGTTGTTTTACTAACGGTTCTCTACAAGGGGCAATTTACTTTTGCGCAAGACATTCACTTCTCGCAAGCACTTGAAACCCCATTGGCTTTGAGTCCGGCCAACACCGGTTTTTATAATGGTTACGTTAGAGCCACTGTGAATTACCGCAACCAATGGGCAGCCATGAACAAAGCTTTCCAAACCCAAGGCATTTCAATTGATGGCGGATTGTTTAAATCAAAAAAACGTCCCGCTTTTATGGGTTTGGGTTTAACCATTTTTACCGATGCAGCAGGTTCAGCAAAATTAAGAACCACCGGTGCCTTGTTGAATGTTAGCGGTTTAGTAAAATTGGGTCGACGCAGTGCCATCAGTGTTGGTTTAGCAGGTGGAACACAAGCAACCAATGGTAATTACAGCAGTTTAACATATGCCAATCAGTTTAACGGAAACTTCATTGATCCAAACATCAACAGCGGCGAAACACCTAATCGTCAGTTTACAAATGTGGATATGGCCGTTGGTGCTGCTTATGAATTTACTACTTTTAAAAAGGATCAAGATCACGATGATATTTTTTCATTCAAATTATCATTTGGTGGATTTCATGTGAATCAACCTGTGCAAGATTACAGAGCAGCAGCCAATTATAAGTTACCGGTAAAATATGTGGCCGCATTAACTTCGGTGATAGATATGGAAGACACCAAGTTCACCATCACACCAACGTTTATTTATCAAGCACAAGCCAGAAGTCAAGAAATTTATATGGGCTCATACCTAAAATACAGAATGAGTACCGGTACAAAAGTAACCGGCGTTAAAACACAAAACGCCATTGGTTTGGGTTTATTTTATCGACGCAATGCCGATATCATCCCTTCTTTGATTTTCGACTTGGGTGACTACTCAATTGCCATGGCTTATGATGTAAATGTATCGGCTTATACCTCTGCATCAAAAGGTTTTGGCGGATTCGAAATTGCTTTGCGCTTTAATAGCTTAGCCTCTTCTTTATTCGAGTCGAGAAAAGAATTTAAATAGTATTATTCAATCAATGAATAAGAGGAACTCCGTTATTTTTATTGTACTTTTTTTATTGAGCCTTGTGTCGGTATGGGTTTACCGTTCTAAATCCAAACTCAGCACTGTGGATGAAGATTCACGCAATTTTAGGTTTAAAGACACCGCGGCCATTACCAAAATTTTTATCGCTGATAAAGCCGGCGACGAAGCAACGCTTGAGCGAACACAAAAAGGTTGGGTGGTAAATCAAAAATACCCTTGCCGCGCAGAGGCTATTCTGAATTTACTTGAAGTAATTAAAAATGTGGAAGTGAAAATGGCGGTGCCCATTTCACTGAAAAAAAATGTCATTAAGTTGATGGCCACCAATGCCTTGAAAGTTGAGATATACAGTGGTGACGAAAAAATTAAACAGTATTATGTAGGGCACGAAACCGATGATTCGGAATCAAGTTATATGTTGCTTAGCAATTTGGACGAAGATAAAAACTATGAAAGTCCATACGCTTGTTTTATTCCCGGGTTCAAGGGTTTTTTGCTGCCACGTTTCATTGCCAAGGAAAGCGAGTGGCGCGACCGCGTGGTGATGAATTTTACACCGCCACAAGTAAAACAAATTACAGTTGCTTATCCGCAATGGCCCGATTCATCATTCAGTATTGATGTGATGGACGCCAAATTTTTTAAATTAAGAAACAAAGCAGGAACTGAATTGGATTTTGATGAAATAAAAATGCGTCAGTACATGGTGTATTTTCAAAATATTTCATACGAGAATTTAATTAGCGGTAGAAATAAAAAATTGCAAGATTCCTTGTTTAAGGTAAAGCCATTCGTTAGTATTGCCATTGTTGGTCAAGATTTTAAAAGTAAGGTATACGATTTTTACCGTAAAGCATTTGTTGGGGATGTAAACCCTGAATTGGGCGTAAAATATCCCTATGATCCCGACCGATTGTTTTTGAATTTTGATGATAAAAAAGAGTGGGCCCTCATTCAATATTTTGTTTTTGGTAAATTATTGATTGGACCCAATTATTTCAGTCCAAAAATTACTGTTAAAAAGTAGTTTAAAACTAAAGCCTTGTTTCTATTGCTTTTCGGGCGCTTCCCGTAATTTCGCTTAATCTAAAACCGTCTAACTATGAATTTTGTTGTTTCAGCATCTGCT
>JBAXXZ010000160.1:0-5591 GCA_037127575.1 Bacteroidota bacterium
TTCTTTGGTCATGTCTTTTTCATGAATAATTTTTGTGATTTTATAGTTTGCCAATGCGGCTTTCATGGCCAATACATCTTTAGCCGGACCTTCGAGGCTTGGGAAGTTCACGTATTTACTATTTTCAATAAATACTACCCAAGTGTTACCCATTGGATTATCTAAACCTGCCATCGCCCCACTGCGGTTAAGGTTGTAGGTGGTTACGTTTTCATTGCCATAAATATCTCTAACCATCATTTTAATTTTGTCTTTATCCGCAATATTAATTTGTGCAGAAAATTCAGGATTTAAATTGGAAGGATTAAAAGAAGCGTTCATGCCATCAATTACAATGGCTTCAATTAAACTGGCATCTTTAATTTTACCTTGAACATAAAGGTTGTTCCCGGCTATATCAATGGCCATTTCATTTTCAAACGAAGTATATGGTGTTTCAATCGCAATAATTGGCTTGTCACTTTCTGTTCTTTCAATGGCGTATTTGGATGCGCAGGTATTGTTATAATTGTCGGTGGCGTAAATGGTGATGTCGTTTAGTTTAGAACCATCACTCACTTTTAAAATAAATTCCGGATTTAAAGAGTCGCTCGAGAACATTATTTTACCAACACTGGCAGTAATTTGGATGATTTGACTATTGTCTTTAATGCGGCCTCTGATGATAAAATCTTTTTTATCGGCAGCGACTTTAATGCCGTTTTTTTCTGTTTTTGCAGATAATATTTCAATTTCAGGTTTCGCTGATTCACGGTTTAATTCATAAGCTTTTGATTTAGCTTGTTTAATCATGGCTTGCACTGCAGGCGTATTTCCAGCAATTTGCAATACTTTGTTGTAATCTGCGATGGCTGTGCGAACTTCACGGGTTTGTTCGTAGCAACTGGCCCTTTTTAAATAGGCATCAACATTTTTAGGATTGTTTTTAATGGCTTGTGAATAATCGGCATTGGCATTTTGAAATTCGCCCAATGCTTCAAAATATGATCCCCTTTGTATGAGGGCTTTGTTATTGGTTGGACTGGCCATGATTACTTTCGAAATATCCTCAATGGCGGCCTGAAAGCTGTTTTTGCCAGCATTGTACATACTTCTTGCAAACAAAGCGTCGCCATTAAATGGGTCTTTGCTTATGATGTAATCAATGTTGATTTTTGCTTCATCTAGTTTGCCCAATTTTAAATCGGTATAGGCTAAGGCAACATACGCAGGCATAAATTTCGAATCATGTTCCTTGGCATTGCGGTAATATTTTTCCGCTTCCTCAGGATGACTTAAACTATCATGAAAAACGGCATGACGGTAATAATTATTTGCATTGATCTTTACATCCAAAGCCAATTGGGTGTAGTTTAATCCGGTTGCAAAATCTTTTAATTTAGTTAATACAGCAATTTCAGCTTCAATGGCATCAACATATGTACGGTCATTTTCCAAAGCCATGCGAAGCATATGATCAGCTTCACTTAGTTTGTTTGCTTCAGCCAATGCAATTCCCACTTTGGTGAGTAATTGTTTGTCCTTGTCATTAATCATCACAGCCTTATTGTAATCGGCCATGGCTAAATCAAGTTTGTTTAACTTTTGATTACAGTATCCGCGAGAAGCATAGGCCTTGTAATAGTTGGCGTCGGCTTCTATGGCCTTATTATAATTTTCAATGGCTTCAGCGTAGTTTTGTGTTTTTTCTAACTTTTCTCCCGCCTCCCATAACTTCTTTGCCGATTGTGCGAAATTACTAAACGGCAATGCGCAGATAATAAAAACTGCTACAATAGAGAAATTAAAATTTTTCATAGTTTAAAATTTGATAGTACTAAATTACACAATTTATTCGATTCTTAAAATCTAAAATGAGATTTATTTTGGTCCGATTTGGCATCCTTAAACCTTGCCTAATTGCCTAAATTGAATTTATTTTGGCGGAAGCTTTGAGAAATAAAATTAATTGAATAGCTTTATTACTTACACTTTTTTGAGATGAAGAATTTTTACGCTTTATTATTAAATATTTCCTTGGTTTTTGGACTGTCATTGCTTCAGGCCCAAAATAATAATATCACTGGCAATCAAGCTGTTTGCGGAAGTCCGGTGCCTGATTTAGCCTGGGAAGCCCAGTTACAAGCACTCATTAGCCAAAACAAATCTTCACAAAACGGCAATAAGCAGCAAAGTTTGTACACCATCCCGGTAATTATTCACGTCATACATGGCGGTCAAGCCGTAGGAACTTACCCAAATTTATCCAACGGGCAAGTGGTGTCGCAAATTCAATCACTTAACAATGATTATGGTGGAATTGGCTATAATTCGGGCGTTTACCCTTTAAACGCCTTTAGTTCATATGCACAAAGCCAAGCATTACCAAGCAATAATCTCGATCAAATTAACCGTGTAAAAATTGCCAATTGTGGTATACAATTCTGTTTGGCTACCAAAGATACCAATGGGAATGTATTGCCTGAGCCCGGTATCGACAGGGTGAATTATGTTACACGCAACTGGAATAATCCTGGCACCATTAGCGGAGTTACAGCTTTTCAAAACTACGTGAACGCAACAATTAAACCGCAAACCATTTGGAATGTGTCGAAATACTTAAACATTTGGGTAACAGATGAAAATATAGCCTCTAATGGTTTGTTGGGCTATGCCACTTTTCCTGTGTTAAGTAATTTAACCGGTTTGGGAGGAACTTTGGCAAGTTATGCAGGCACTAAATTCACTGATGGTTTATGGTGTTACGCCAAGGCATTCGGCTCATCAATCATTTACCCTACCGGTACCTATTATCAAAATTATACATTTGGCCGAACCAGCACACACGAAATTGGACATTGGCTTGGCTTAAGACATATTTGGGGTGATGCCAATTGCGCCACAGACTATTGCGATGACACCCCGCCGGCCAAAACCAGTAATTTTAATTCCATTTTCACCTTCCCATACCACGCCGGCACCTGCACGGGTAATGCACCAGATGGCGAAATGGTGATGAATTTTATGGATTACACCAACGACAATGCCAAATACATGTTCACCACTGATCAGGCTACACGTATGCAAACCGCCATGCAAAACAGCCCATACCGCATGTTTTTAGGCAGCCACAATTTATGTTCAGTTGCCAATATTGCTGCCAGCTCCAATTTTACAAGTGTTAGCAATGTTTGTGTTGGGGCTACTTTAAATTTGGTGAATCAAAGTTTGGGTGTGCCTGTGCCATCCTTCACCTGGTCGTCGAATGCTGCTGCCGCGGTATTTAATCCGAACAATTCTTTGGCATACACCGTTACCTTTCCTACTGCCGGCGTTTTCACCATCTCCTTAGCTGCTTATAACGGTACTTTAAGCACCGTGACTAAAACTGTAAATGTTTTGGCAGCACCTTCGCTCACCTTAAATCCTTCACGCACAAATTTTTGTTTGGGTGAAAATGTTACGTTAGATATGCAAGGCGCAAATACCTATTATTGGCAACCAGATTCCCTCTTAACGAGCTATATTTCTTTACCATCCGATCATCCTGCAGAATATTCTTATACCTGTGTTGCCACCGGCGCAGGCGCTTGTAAAACCACCACGGTTCTTAACATCACCATTAGAGATTGCACCGGATTATTGGATGCCAATGCATTGGACAATAGCTTTGATATTTATCCCAATCCAAGCCATGGTTTAATCACCATTAAATCAAAACATAATTTTACGGACGCTTACGACATCGAAATTTATGACCCATTGGGCAAATTATTGTTGAAGCAAAGTGTTTCAAAAAACACGGCGCTGAATACAATTAGCATCGATGTTTCTGATCTTAGCAAAGGCATTTACTTGATAAGATTTAAAGATGCAAGCGGTAAGTTTGGACACAAAACTTTGGCCATCGAATGAAACTAAGTTTGTTTGGAATAGCTGTGACACTGGCTTGTTTTTTAGCGGGCTGTTTTGGCAAATCACCAATCAAAAGGGCCTGCACACAAGAGGCAAGGGCCGGACTAAACATTATTGTAAAAGACAGTCAATCAAATTTATTTTTACACGATAGTCTTTCCATTATTGCCGGCAGCGGCACTTACACCGAGAGTTTAGAGAATTTCCCAGGCAGTCCCCCAACTTTTTCCGGCGCTTGGGAACGAGAAGGCACTTATACCGTCAGCATCAAACGCCCCCGCTATCAATCTTTTGTTACATCACCAATTGTGGTAACTAAAGATGAATGCCATGTGATTCCGCTAACACAAACCATCAGCTTAGTGCCACGTTAAATGTGTCATTACATTGTAAAACAGTGGACACATATTCAATTAAACAAAGGCCATTTTTTTATTTTTATCTTTGGCTGATATAGCACATGAAATTTTTACTCAGCACCCTCAACGCAAAATACATTCACAGCAATTTGGCCATCCGCCTCTTGTACGAATTAAACCAAAAACACGAGGGATTGGCTTGGAAGGAATTCACTATCAAAGAAAACCCGGAAGAAATTGCCAATTTTTGCAAGGACTTTGATGTGGTGGCTTTTAGTTGTTATATCTGGAACATCACACAAACGCTCGCGGTGGCAAAAAAAATCAAAGCACTGAACAGCCACACCAAAATTTTATTGGGCGGTCCTGAGGTCAGTTACGAATACGATGATATTATTTGTTTGCCGGAAGTGGATTACATTATTGTAGGGGAAGGTGAAATTCCTTTCACTGAATTTTTAAAAACTTTCCCCGATGTACAAACGGTTCCCGCTTTGGTGCATAAAGTGAATGGGGAAATACACCTTAACCCAATGCCGGCCATGTTTAATGTGGCTTTGTATGAAGGCCGAATGCCTTATCAATTCGATGAACCGGAAGCACTCAAAAACAAAGTGCTTTATCTCGAAACATCCAGAGGCTGCCCCTACAAATGCGAATTTTGTTTGGCCAGTTTAGACAATAAAGTGCGCTATTTGCCCATGAGCACCATCAAAAACACTTTATTGCATTTAATGCAACATGGCAAGGTGATAAAATTTTTAGACCGCACTTTTAATGTGAAGCGCGATTTTACATTGGAGATTTTTCAATTTATTTTAGACCATCATCAACCCGGCAATGTTTTTCAGTTTGAAATCACTGCCGATATTTTGCACCCCGACATTATTCGTTTTATTCACGAAAAAGTGCCAAAGGGCTTGTTTCGCTTTGAAATTGGAATACAGACGGTGAATCAAAAAGCCAATTTGGAAGTGAGTCGCAAACAAAATTTTGAAAAAACTAAAAAGATCATTCTTGATTTGTCGTACAAAATTGAAATGCACCTCGATTTGATTGTGGGTTTACCACTGGATTATTGGGATGACATCCGATTTAGTTTTAACGAAGTATTTCATTTATTTGCCCCCGAAATGCAATTGGGCTTTTTAAAATTTTTAAAAGGCACCACCATGCGCAACAAACCTCAACATGGTTTTAAGTTTGATCCAAATCCCCCTTACCAATTAATTGAAAGCAATTATTTATCCAAAGCCGAATTGGGTAAAATTACCCAACTCGAACATGCCCTCGAAATTTATTGGAATAGCGGTAAGGCCTTAAACACTCTTAAATACG
>JBAXXZ010000161.1:0-5564 GCA_037127575.1 Bacteroidota bacterium
CCATTGGAAATAGCAAATTTCTTCAATGAATCTACATAAAGCAGATTCGTCATTTTTTTCCACCCATTTACAGTAATGATGATGGACTTCCCAGCGGCAGGAGCTTCTTTAAATCCAATTTCCCTACCTGTTACACTGGTAAAGGGAATGTTGTTATGTTTCAAATATGAAACCATGAGTTTTTTTGCTTCATCAACAAAAAAACTGTTTAAGCCCGATAAAATGATGGTGTCTTTCATGCGCATAACTTCATATTTACCATTTACGCTAAGTGCCAAAAATTCCGGTACTGGAACTTTTTTTACCACGCTTGACGTATAATAAACCATCGCCTTACCTTTCTCCTTAATCACAATACCAACATGCGAAAATTTGGATTTTGTAATGGCCTGCAATAATTTATCCGGCACATTGGGATTGCTGATAAAAATTAAATCACCACTGATGTATTTGATTTCTTTAATAAAAGTAAATTGTGTAGCAATCAATAATACCAGTAATGCTGTTAATTTAATCAGGTTGTTTTTCATGCGATTTATTTACTTAAGTACAAGTTTCTTTCACTGTAAACATTTTGAAAATACTCATCATTTAAATCATCAATAAAATAAATGGCTTCTCCGGTACTTTTCATTTCAGGACCTAATTCTTTCTGAATTTCAGGGA
Organism: Bacteroidota bacterium; assembly: GCA_037127575.1. Classification (GTDB taxonomy): domain Bacteria; phylum Bacteroidota; class Bacteroidia; order B-17B0; family Aurantibacillaceae; genus Aurantibacillus. The sequence goes on from JBAXXZ010000161.1 coordinate 667, forward strand.
ACTTTTCATAACTGAATACCGGAATCTTAATGGCATATCCTTTTTTACGTGGTTGAAAATTAAAATCTTTAATTTTCTTTTCCTTCAGCATCACCTTGGTAGCGTAATTTACATAGGGTTCATCATACGCCTTGGCAATAAAAGGCACCGTTCGTGATGCTCTTGGATTAGCCTCAATAATATAAACCAATCCATCTTTCACAGCAAACTGAATGTTTAACAAACCTACTGTATTTAAAGCCAATGCAATGGTTTTGGTGTGTTTTTCAATTTGTTTAATCACATCATCACTTAAATCGAAAGGAGGCAAAACAGCATAACTGTCGCCGCTATGAATACCTGCCGGCTCAATGTGTTCCATGATGCCGATAATATAAACATCTTCCCCGTCGCAAATGGCGTCGGCTTCGGCTTCAATAGCGCCTTGTAAAAAATGATCCAGCAAAACTTTATTATCCGGTAAATCGTTTAATAATTTAACCACGTGTTGTTCAAGTTCTTGTTCGTTGATTACAATTTTCATGCTTTGTCCACCCAACACATAGCTAGGACGTACCAATAAAGGGAAACCCAATGTTTTAGATAAAGTGATGGCTTCTTCCGCATCTTCAATTACCCCAAACTCAGGGTAGGGGATGTGGTTGTCTTTAAGCAAAGTTGAGAAACTGCCTCTGTCTTCGGCCAAATCAAGTGATTTAAAATCGGTACCAATAATTTTAATACCGTAACGCTCGAGTTTTTCGGCCAACTTTAAGGCTGTTTGTCCGCCCAATTGTACAATAACGCCTTCGGGCTTTTCATGTAAAATAATGTCGTAAATATGTTCCCAAAACACCGGTTCAAAATACAATTTATCGGCTGTACTAAAATCGGTACTAACGGTTTCCGGATTACAGTTTATCATGATGGTTTCATAACCACATTCTTTGGCCGCCAATACGCCGTGTACACAGCTGTAGTCAAACTCAATACCTTGTCCAATGCGATTTGGACCACTGCCCAAAATCACCACTTTCTTTTTGTCTGAACGCACACTTTCATTTTCATCTTCAAAAGTAGAGTAGTAGTAAGGGGTTTTTGCTTCAAATTCAGCTGCGCAAGTATCTACCAATTTATACACGCGCTTAATGTTCATGTCATTTCGTTTGGTGTACACTTCGCTTTCCATGCAGCGCAATAAATGGGCTATTTGACGGTCGGCATACCCTTTTTGTTTGGCCTCGTATAATAAATCTTTAGGAATGTCATTTAAACTGAACCTTTGAATTTCTTTTTCAAGCGACAACAATTCTTCAATTTGTTGCAAGAACCACATGTCGATGCGGGTTAACTTTTGAATGGTTTTAATTGAGATACCCAGCTTAAGGGCATCGTAAATCATAAACAAGCGGTTCCAACTTGGTTTTTCTAATGCACGCAATAATTCCGCTTGATCGGTTATTTCTCTTCCGTCGGCACCCAAACCATTTCGTTTAATTTCCAAACTTTGACAAGCTTTTTGCAATGCTTCTTGGAAGCTTCGGCCAATGGCCATTACCTCACCAACCGATTTCATTTGGAAACCCAATTCACGGTTCGAGCCTTTAAACTTATCAAAATTCCAACGGGGTATTTTTACGATTACGTAATCCAATGTGGGTTCGAAAAAGGCGGAAGTTGATTTTGTGATTTCATTGATTAATTCATCTAAGCGGTAACCAATGGCTAATTTACTGGCAATGCGTGCAATCGGATAACCTGTGGCTTTACTCGCCAAGGCCGATGAACGCGATACACGAGGGTTAATTTCAATAGCGATTATTTCTTCAAGTTCATCATTGCTTACTGCAAACTGCACATTACATCCACCCGAAAAGTTACCTATGCTACGCATCATTTTAATGGCCATTGTACGCATCTTTTGATAGGTGCTGTCGCTAAGTGTCATGGCCGGCGCTACAGTAATGCTATCGCCGGTGTGCACACCCATAGGGTCAAAATTTTCAATCGAGCAAATAATCGCCACGTTGTCATCTTTATCACGCAATAGTTCCAATTCGTATTCTTTCCAACCCAAAACTGCTTTATCAATTAACACTTCATGAATTGGGGAAGTTTGTAAACCGCGGTTCAACAAAGCATCAAAATTTTCTTTTTCATAAACAACCGAACCGCCGCTACCACCAAGGGTAAAGGAAGGACGAATCACCAATGGAAAACCAAATTCCTGTGCCACACTTTTTCCTTCCAAAAACGATTTGGCAATTTTACTTGGTGCCATGCCTACACCAATTTCATTCATTCTAATGCGGAATAAATCTCTGTCTTCAGTTATTTTAATGGCATCCACATCCACACCAATCATTCTCACATTGTATTTTTTCCAAATACCCATTTCCTCACATTTCATTGCCAAGTTTAAGCCCGTTTGTCCACCCATTGTGGGCAATACAGCATCAATTTGCCGCTCATTTAAAATTTTAACAATCGATTTTACTTCAAGTGGCAATAGGTAAATGTGGTCAGCAGTAACTTTATCCGTCATAATGGTTGCCGGATTAGAGTTAATCAATGATACTTCAATGCCTTCTTCTCTAAGGCTTTTTGCAGCTTGTGAACCAGAGTAATCAAACTCACAGGCTTGACCAATAATGATAGGACCTGAACCAATAATTAAAACCGATTTAATGGATGTATCTTTAGGCATGTAGTAATTTTAAAATCGGACAAAGATAATTGACCGCGTGAAGACTAAAAAGAAAGATATTGACTAAATGTTAAGATTCTTTTAATCTTGTTGAATAGTGCAAAAAAAACCCGAAGCGTTTACTTCGGGTTGGTAAATAAAAAATCAATCTTATTCTTGGTTATGATCAGATGCTGATTCAGCATTGGTTTCTTTTTTTCCTTTGGCTTCAGCCACTACAATGTTTCGTTCATAATGTTCGGTGCCATTTAAAGCTTGAATAGCTGCTTGGGCTTCGTGGTCATTGGCCATTTCAACAAAGCCATAACCTTTGCTTCTGCGAGATTCTTTGTCTTTTATGATTCTAACGCTAGTTACTTCGCCATACTGGCTAAATAAGTCGCTTAGTGCCTGTTCACGTACTTTAAAACTGATGTTAGAGATAAAAATGTTCATAGTTTTGTCTATTTATGTGTTTAGTAAAGATATTGATTATTATTAAAAAACACAAAAAACCTTAAACTTTAGTTAAAATTTAATGAAATATTAATTCATTATTTTTATGGAAGGATGGCTTCCATACTAATTTCAACATTGGCATCTTTTGGTAATCTTGCTGCCTGAATGGTTGCTCTAGCAGGAAAATCACTTTTAAAGTAAGAAGCATACACCTCATTTACGTGCACAAAATTATTCATGTCGTTCAAAAAAATGGTGCTTTTTACCACATGTTCAAAACCACAACCACCGGCTTCAAGAATGGCTCCGATATAATCCATCACCATTTTGGTTTCTTCTTTTATGCTGCCTTTGTGCAATTGCTTACTTAGCAAATCCATGGCAATAGTGCCACTAATAAACATAATTTTATCGACAATGATTGCCTGATTGTATGGACCAATAGGTGCCGGAGCTTTTGGGGTATTGATTACTTTTTTCATAATGTATTAGCTTAAAACAAATATACTAAACAAAAAACGCAAAAAAAGTTGCATTTCCTATTTTAAAAGATGATTTTAATCCTGATTTTTCTTCTTCACCATGGTTAAAATGGTGGCAATCGCTACTGTTTCGTTGGTTTCGTCGTATACATCAACTAGCCATTTTACAACCCCTTTTGCCACATCTTCTGCTTTACTTTTTTGTTGATCGATTTTTTCTTTGCATGTAAATCTTACACCTATTGTACTTCCCATGTAAACAGGTTTGGTAAATCGGCACTCATCAATGCCATAATTTAATAAAACCGGACCTTTTTTTGCGTTCACAAACAAACCGGCTGCTTTGCTCAAAATGTAATAACCATGCGCTACACGGCCTGTAAAAATAGTGCCTTCCAAACTCGTTACATCAGTATGGGCATAAAAATGGTCACCGCTTACATTGGCAAAATTTACCACATCGGCTTCTATCACAGTGTGTTTGGCAGTGATAAGGGTTTCTCCAATTTCTAAATCTTCAAAGTATTGTTTAAAGGGGTGTATTTCTTTTTCTATTTGTTTGGCGCCTTGTTGGTATTGATTTAAAATAGCAGTAATTGTAGTAGGGGAGCCCTGAATAGCGGTGCGTTGCATGTAGTGCATAACCCCGCGTTTTCCACCCATTTCTTCACCGCCGCCGGCTCTTCCCGGACCGCCGTGAACCAGCATAGGTAGAGGAGAACCATGACCGGTACTCTCCTTGGCACAATCGTTGTTTAATACCAAAATTCTGCCATGCATTGAAGCAGCGCCAATGGTGTACATTCGAGCCAATTTATCGTCGGCTGTTACAATGCTACTCACCAAACTGCCTTTGCCCATTTTGCTCAATTCAATGGCTTCATCAAAAGTTTTATAGGGCATAATTGTACTAACAGGTCCAAATGCCTCAACCGAGTGGCAATCAGTATTTTTAAACGGCTGATCATTTAAAAAGATGATTGGTGGCATAAAGGCCCCTTTGTTTTTATCGGCCCCTTTCACGTCAAAATTTTCGAAATCGCCAATGATAATTTTTTGCGTTTTAGAAAGTAATTCTACCTTTTCTTTTACCTCTGCATATTGGCTTTTACCCGCCAGGGCACCCATACGAACGCCTTCAATATTTGGATCACCGATAATGTTTGAAGCCAACCTTTTACCCAAAGCAATTTGAACATCTTCAATCATGTTTTCAGGTACAATAATTCTACGCACGGCTGTACATTTTTGCCCTGCTTTGGTGGTAATTTCGCGCGCCACTTCTTTAATAA
>JBAXXZ010000162.1:0-5491 GCA_037127575.1 Bacteroidota bacterium
ATATAAATTTGTGCTTTTGTCAATCGCTAACATGTTTTCGCTGATTTCAGCTTTTAGCGCCTCAACAAATGCGGGTTTGTTATGTGCTTCAAATAATAAAAATCCAATCAATTCTTTATTGTCCTTTTTGTATTTGGCCAAGCGCAAACACAATTCAACCAAATCTTTTGGCTGCAATGCTTTGAGTTCCTTTTTTAAATCGCTGATGCCTGCGGCTTTCATTTTACATTGTAATATTACACAAATAAAAAATGCGACCGAAGCCGCATTTTAAAATCAAACCGAGTTTGTTTAATCTCTTTTCTTCAGCCACTCAGCTACTGCCGGCGCCAATTCTTTTTGTGATTTCCCGCCAACAAACACGCCGATGTGTCCGCCTTTAAAACTGTACAGTTCTTTATCGGTACTGCCCACGTGATCATTTAATGGCTTAGTGGCAGAAGGTGGCACAAGGTGGTCTTCGGTAGCAAAAATATTTAATAGCGGTGAAGTTAAATTTTTCAGGTTCACTTTTTTTCCACCCACTTCCAATTCACCTTTAATTAATTTGTTTTCTTGGTACAATTCCTTCATAAATTGACGGAAACATTCACCGGCTTGGTCAGGACTTTCGCTGATCCATTTTTCCATTCTTAAAAAGTTCATCAACTTATCTTTGTCATCCAATGAATTGGTTAAGGCTTGTTGTTTCTGCACTTTCATCATGGGTTTAAGCATGTCGAATCCTTGGTTCAAAAAATCACCGGGAATCAATCCATGGTTGCCTTCCACCAATAAATCAAAGTCCATGTCTTTGCTCCAACGGAAAAGCAAACCATCATTGGTGCTAAAATCAACAGGCGTGACATGGGTCACCAAATTTTTCACTTTGTTAGGATACAAGCTAGAATAAATCACGCTCAAGGTGCCACCTTGACAAATACTCAAGATGTTGAGTTTCTCAACACGGTTTTTTTTGCGGATAAAATCAACACAATTATTGATGTAACCATTCACATAATCATCCATCGATAAATATCGATCGCCTTTGCTAGGGTAACCCCAATCAATCAAATACACATCCATGCCCGCATTCAACAAATTTTTGATGTAACTGCGATCTGGCTGCAAATCCAACATTTTATAAGTGTTCACCAAAGCATATACAATCAACACCGGTGTTTTGTAAGTGGCATCCGTATCACGGTCGTAGCGGTAAAGCGTTAGTTTATCTTCATGATAAACGGCTGTTTTTGCTGTAGTGGCAATATTTACTTCTTCAATTTGCTTTAAGGTAGAATACCCTTTAAGCAGTTTATTGCTCATGTTATTAAACTCTTCAATTATTTTATTCTCCATACACTTTAATTTGGTGTATAAAATTACGATAATTCTTGTATTTAGAGATGTTTAATCAAACATAATTTGAATTTTTTTAATGGTGTTTTAATGAATCCACCAAGGATATAGGTAGTATCCCTATTAAGTAGGCGCTTCTAAATTACAAATTGTTCGAAATGTTAAAAGCTAATCAGCGCCCGGGATGCGGAAGGGTAGTTCTTTTGGCCGCCCCTTTTTCCGCGGCCAAAAAACCGCAGCCAGTAGCAGCCCGAAAAGGCGCCCAAAGCATTATTAATAAATATAGTTGACAATGGCAAAGAACCTTGTTTATGCTTTCGTGCATTCGTGGCATTTTCCTAAAGCCAATCATCTAAGGCTTCAACAAAATAAATTCAACTTTTAAATCATCAACATAGATGTTCCTCTTGGCTTCCAAATTCCACATGGCGATGCCAATTGACTGAACTGTGTAAGAATTAATTAAACTCGGATTCTCAATCTCATAACCGAATTCTTTTAAGTCCCAACGGTTCGGAAAAATATCATCGGCATGTAAATAAAAGGGGACATCCAAAATAGACGTGCCTTCCGTATCATAAAACTGAATAAACAAATGCGCGGCTGTAATGTCTTTTTCAAAAAAAGTGGACAATGAAAAACGGATACAATTGGCTTTATTGGTATCGAACAATTTCGGAAATGGCAATACAGCCAATTGAACAAAATTTTTATCGGGCGATAACACCATGGCCTGCTTTCCGCTTTGCACCTTGTTTTTCTGAACAAAATTTAAATCCGCATCCTTTTCAAAATCAAAATAAAAATCTTGCTTTTTTTCAATCGCGTTTGGTTCAATTAAATACATATTGGCTTTTTCGGTTCTAAAAAAGTTCCGCCAATAAATGTCCTTGTAAGTTTTAAACTCATCTAAAATGCCATTTTGCATTTGGTAATTTTTTAACTGGTAGTAAAGTACAGATGAAAAAAGCAAACCATAGTACGTGAATTTCGCGGCAGGCCATTTTATCGAGCGACAAGCAAAACCCATAAAGATGGCGGGTATAAAATAATAATCAATCATGGCACGGCGGTTAATGGGCCAGTACCACCAAGCACTGTACAAAAACAAAATGCCCATAAAAAACAAAAATAAAATCAACCATTTTTTATGAGGCAGATAAAAAAGTCCTGCCATACTAAGCAAAAGCATCGGCACATACACAAATAACCCGATTTTGTAACTAAACATCGCTTCCCAAAAACGGGCATGCATAAAATCAAAACTTTCGTTGCTGTATGTGTAAGGAAAAAATGAATGCGTTTGCAGGAACATGAGTCGTGCTTGATACACAATAAAAACAAGACAGACGAGTAAAATAAAAAACACAGATGCATTGCTTTTTAAATTGCGCCAATGAAAGCCGGGCTGATAAAAAACCGGCAATAATAATAACACCAGGGCATTGAGCGGCCGTATGCCCACAGTGATACAATAAAAAAGCAAAGCCAAAGCGGCATGTATTGTTACTTGATTTTTTTCATTAAAAGTTTTGTGTAAAAAATACAGAAACAAAATATTAAAGCACAATGAATATACATGCGACAAAGTATTTGAAAAAATGGCATAAGGAAATAAATGGCTGCCGTAAAAAATTAGCATGGGTATTACCGCGGCCATTGCATCATGCTGAAATAATAATTGCAACAACTTGCGCAAGTACCATAAGGCAATGATCAAATAAAACAAAGAAGCGAAAGCCATGCTCAATTGATAAGGCTGCGAAAAGCCGTCGGCCGGGGCATGCATAAGTTTAGCCGTCAAATGGCCCACGAAAAAAAAGGGCATCCAAATAAAGGATAAACCTTGGTAATACTTGTTGATTTTTTTGTCGCCGTATTGCACCAAAAAATTATCTTCCGGATTATCAAAGGAGCTGTTTACATAATGGGCTCGGTACACCTTGTTAAACCATGCGAAATTTAATGCCTTATCATGGTAAATAAATGTAGCAGGTAGGTAGGCGTAGTAGCCCAAGCCGTCGCCGGCAATAAATGGGTGCCATGCCGATTTAAGCGGCCGTAAATAAAAAAAACTGATAACAACTGTGCAAAGAAATAAATAAAATAAATTTCTATAGCGGGATGAAGATATTATTGCTGTTTGCATGCCTTGCACACAAATCTACTAAAATAAAAATGGCCGAAAGAACATTCTCTTCCGGCCATTCCTAAACATATAACTAACTATTTTTTGCGGGCTTTGCCTGCTTTGTCGTCTTCAAACAATTCAACCGATGCAGCATTTTGCATGGCTATTTTTGTTTGTAATTCTTTTACTTGTTTTTTTAAATCGTAAATGGTTTTTTGCATTTCTTCAACTTCACTTTTAAAAACCACCGGGAAATTTGAAAATGTAGATTCAAATTGTTTTTCAAAATGTTTCTTCACATCCATGCCCATGTTTAAAGCTTCACCCTTTACTTTGCTGAATTCTTCGCTGGCAAATAATTCGGTAAATAAAGTTTCGTTTACTTTTACCCACTCGTTGTATAAATCTTGCGGACTAGGCATTGCGCTCATGTCTTGCGGATTTTTCATTTTTTCAGCGTAATCAGCAGCAATTTTTTCAACCGATTTTCTGGTGGTGTTTTGTAAAAACATTTGCAATTCGGCTTGTTTTACACTGTAATCAGCCATTCTATCCATTAAAGCAATCATTGCTTCAGCGTTTTCTTTTTCTTTACCCGGACTAATTACTTTTAACAAAGGCTCGAAAGTTTTACCAAAAACATTGTGAATTTGATCGTAAAAACCTTTTAAGCTTTCGTTTGAATTTAAGTTCATTAACTGAGGAAAGTTATTTGCTACGTTTTGCATTTGTGCATAGTATTCTTTGCCCATGTTATTTTGGTTGGCGAAAAAATCATGCAATTGTTTTACACCCAAATCGTATGCTTCTTTCATCGATACTTCATTGTATAAACTACCAAACATTTGTTTGCTTAAATTTTGGTAATGTTCAGCCGTGAAGAAATTTTTAAAAGTTTCAGGATTAAATTGTCCTTTTTGCATGGCTTCCATCATTGGATGAAAAAATTCTTGCACTTTAGCATACATTTGATTGCCTTGCATAAAGTTGGTGAAGATGTCTTTGTTAAAAGCACCATTCATGTTTTTGCTCATTGCGTCAAAAGACGTATTTAAGGTGTTTAACCACGAATTGTAAATACTTGTAAAGGCAGTATTTGATTGACCGAAATTGGCCATAAAATCTTGCGCCGGTTTACCAAAATTGGTAAAACTGTGTTGAATACTTTGGTTAAAATCAGCCATTTGTTTGGCATAAGAAGCTTGTTGATTAAACCAGTTTTTGAAAAATTCTTGAGGATTGGTGCCATTTGCACCAAACATGTTTTGCGATGAGGCTTGCATGTTGTTGAAAATGCTGGTTTGTTTGTCGAAAAATTCCTTATAAAGAGACTGGCCTTCAGAAGCGATGTTGCCGCTAGTGAAAGCTGATTGCATTTTTTTTGCTGAATCCATCCAATTGTTGATGAATTGTGTTTGGCTTTCAACTAAGGTGTCAATTACCGGATTTGCTGTTTTCATGACGTATTAATTTAATGTTAATTTTTTGTTACCCAATGCTTTACGTGTAATTTACTGAATATCAGTCCGTTACACATGTTTTTTGATTGATGCTGCAAATATCGGTATTTTTTGCCTCAAGTTCCAAATTTTTTCGATGAAATTTATGTTAAAAGATTGGTTTTTTAGTGTTAAAATGGTCTTTCGGCTAATATTTAAGAAATTAATTAGGTGGGCGTTACCCCATGAAGCGAAAAAACCTCGGCGATATTGGCAGTTTTTTCTGCTTCATGTGGTCGGGCTTTCGCCACTCGCTCTTTGCTTGCCTTGCAGGACAAGCAAAGGAGCTCAAACAGAGGCTCAATCCCTAACGCAAATCCACGTAACCTAGCTTTTTGGTCGCAAAAATAGAAGCAGCCAAAAGAACTAAACCCTTATGCCCTTATACCGGCCAAACAATGGCAGGCGGGCTTTCGCATCCTTGCCGCGAGAATCGCCAAAGCCCCGGCGAATTAACAAGACAAAAAAAATCGTCATTACGCATCACAATCAAAAATATTTTCGCTCATGTCTTAATCAGTGC
>JBAXXZ010000163.1:0-5480 GCA_037127575.1 Bacteroidota bacterium
CTCCTCAATAATGGCTGCCTGAAACAATTCAGTGTCTGCTAAATCTTGGCGGTTTTGACCCACATAAATTTCTGCAGTTTCTTTACGTTTCTTCACTTCCTTTTGAAGGGATTTATTTACAGAATCATCTGTTAAGCCTTCTGAAGAAGTTTTTAACAACAAGACCACCGATTTAATGGCACGCAAAGCTTCTAACTTGGCTGCATTCTTTGCTAACATCGCCGCTTTGATTTCGGCATTAATTCTTTCTTCAATATTCATATCTGGTTCCTTAATGACTTACAGTAAATTTGCCGCTTTGGATATTTTCGCCGGCAGCATTTTGAATTTTATAAAAATACAATCCATTGGCATAATTTGAGGTTGACAAATACAATTTATCACTGCTTAAATCAATTTTCTCAATCACCTTGCCGGTTAAATCCAACACCTGTAAACTGGCATTATTTAATAAATTGGATTTAAAATTAATGGCATTGTTACATGGATTGGGATAAACAGAAATTTGAGAAGCCAACACTTTATTCTCATCTAAACCAACAGTAGTGGTATTTGTTACAGTTGCATTTTTATTTCTATAAACGGCTTGTTGTGTTGTTAAACCGCCAATTGAAGCGTTTAAAGTTGAACTTGAAATACTGAATGCAGGCGCTTTGATACCCGTTACATAATAATCATAGTTTACTTGTGTAACAGTTCCGCTTAAAAAACCGGCATTAAAACTAATGGTTTGACTGTTTACGACGCGACTGGCTGAGTTAAAAGTTGCATTTGCTCCTGGCAATGTTAAAGTGCCTGTTCCGTCCAACATTACTGACGATGTGCCTGTAAAGGTAGCCGGAAGCCCGGAAGAACTCAAAGAGCCGCCAATAATATTGGTTGTACCGGTATTTAAACCCATCGGGTAAACAGCTTGTATGGCAGCTAAAGTATAAACCAAAGCCACTACATTGGTTCCCACAATAATGGTACCACCATAATAACGCATGGCATTGGCATCGGCATTATAATAGGCAACATTTGCGGTTCCTGCACTTACCGAAACCGAAGCATTTGGAAATGAAATATTAGATACAGCAACGGCACTATAACTTTGCACCACGCTGCTGTGGGTATTAATCGTCGAAAAATTCCATGATGCACCCGCACCTGCGCTTCCCGGATTAATATTGGTTGAATCACATTGAAACATTTGGTAAGTATCACCAACGTTAGGCGCATGGTTGCCCTGGGTTAGCTGAGCGTTTAAGGTGAAAACGGTAGCAAAACTTGCAATAAATGAATAAATTTTTCTCATAGGTTATAGCTTATTAGTATTTCAAAAATAAACAAAAAAATGGCACTTTAACGAGCAAAGTAAATTCTCTAGATTATTTTAACAGAAGCGAAGAATCACCATAACTTAAAAACCGAAAGTCATTCTGTAGTGCATAATTATACACCTTGCGCCAATCATCCCCAATCACTGCTGCTACCAGCAATAACAAGGTGCTTTGCGGTTGATGAAAATTGGTAAACAATCCTTTGGCAATCTTTAATTGATATGGCGGCGCTATTAATATTTGCGTCTTACAATACAATTCCTCCAGTTCCCGCTCGCGCAGCCAATTGATAAGGGCTGTTAAACTTTGATCAACCGAAAGCGGTACCAAGGCTTTATCATAAACATCCCATTGTGCAATTTCTAATTCTTCTATTCCTTGTGACGGATAATAATAAGCCTTTAAGCCCATCCAATACAAGGTTTCAATGGCCCTCAGCGAGGTGGTGCCAACACAAATTATACTTTTTGATGCAAGCTTCTGAATCGCCTCAATGCTGCGCACACGCAAATGCATCCATTCCGCATGCATGGCATGACCTACCATTTTACTTGCTTTTACCGGCTTAAAGGTTCCCGCACCTACATGCAATGTTAAACGTAAAGATTCTATACCTGCTCTTTGTAGCTCATCCAAATTTTGTTTTGTAAAATGTAAACCCGCCGTTGGCGCCGCAACCGAGCCTTTGTGCTGCGCGTAAACTGTTTGATACCGCAACTTATCCGTCTCAGTGCTATCACGCTTTAAATAGGGTGGAATTGGTAAGGCACCAAACTGTTCCAATATTTCAAAAAAATGCAGGTGCTCAGGCTGCCAACTAAATAGTACTTCACAATCATTCTCTTGCTTTGCAACCAGTTTTACAGCCAAGCGAATGGACCCGTTTTCCAAAAACAATGTGTCATCTTTCCACTTTCTCAAATGCCCTATCATGCACATCCAATTCACGGTGCCCTTTGCATTTAATGCGTGTAAAGGATCAAGGCGTTCAGCCGGACCTAAACAAAATACTTCAATGTTCTGCTGCTGCTGATTTCTAAAAATCAATCGCGCTGTAACCACCTTGGTGTCATTAAATATAAGCACAGCATCTTTTGGCAAATGATCCATCATCGAATGAAACCTGCTTTCAATAATCTGTGAATTTTTGTACACCAAAAGTTTTGAACCATCACGTTCCTTGTCAGGAAAGTTGGCAATTCGCTCATTTGGCAAATCATAGGTGTAATCCAGTATCGAAATATTAGAAGGATGTGCCGGCATGTGCATTAAGCCAAATTCATCAACTTTAAAACCTTGGCAATGTCTTCAGGGGTATCAACACAATGACTGTCATAGGCCGTGCTTACACACTTTATTTTATACCCTGCCTCCAACCAGCGCAATTGCTCTAAGGACTCGGCCAATTCTAATTTTGAAGGTTTTAATGCCGTAATTTTTTCTAAAATATCTCTGCGGTAAACATACATGCCCACATGCCTGAAATAGTCATGGTGTAAATGCCAGGTATGAACATCCTTATTTTTTAAAAACGGAATCACACTGCGGCTAAAATAAATGGCCTCGTTATTTTCATTCAAAACAATTTTTACTTCACCGCTATCAAACAACACTGCCTCCGAGTCACAACGTATCATTTGAGTGGCCAATTCCACAGCACCGTTACACACATCCACCAATTCATTAATCTGTATCGGATTTAAAAATGGCTCATCACCTTGTATGTTTATGATATAATCGTAAGTGCCGCCGGCTTTTTGCATGGCTTCAAAACAACGGTCAGTACCACTAAGGTGATCCACAGCGGTTAAAACAGCCTTTCCACCAAATGTTTGCACATGTTCCAAAATACGCGCATCATCAGTGGCCACCACCAATGTTTTCAAATTCGATAACGCAGCTTGCTCGTATACACGTTGCAACATGCTTTTGCCTTGTATCATCGCCAAAGGTTTTCCGGGAAAGCGCGTTGAGGCATATCGCGCTGGTATGACACCAAGTATATTCATCTTTAAGATTTGTTATCAAAAATAACAAAAACAATTCGCTAATTTTACTTGCAGATATCAATTGAAAACATTTACCATTTTTTTTCTCTTTCCGTTTTTATGTAGCCTTTTACCGGCCAAAGCTCCCGCCGATCCAAAGCTCAATAAAGTCATTCACCAATTATTCGATTCAGTTAAAAATATCCGCAACGTGCAATACAAAGTAACAGCTATCGAAAGAGGGCTCAACGAATTTCACACCGTACACTCCGAAGTTAAACTACAATGTCATCCGCGTAAACTTTACATGAGTAATCCCGCCAAAAAACTCGAAATATTGTATAACAGCCAAACCGAACCCAACAAGGCTTTGGTGAAATCGCCTACCCTGGCTTTTATTTCCATCATGTTAGATCCAACCGGTAACATCATGCGCAAAAACCAACATTACAGCATCCACGAATTGGGCTTCGATTTTATTATAAAAGCCCTGGCCCTCATTATTAGTAAAGACCCCGAAGGACTGGCCAATTTTAACTTGCACGGCAAATGCATCAAAAACAACCGTAGCTGTTATTTAATTGAATACAACAATAACCAATTCAGTTATACAAATTACACAGTCGGCAGTGAAGAAACCGTTAGTTCTATTGCAGGCAAATTGATCGTCAACGAACACATTCTGCGTTATAAAAACAACTTGTTAAACGATTTTTCATACCTCAAAGCAGGAAGCACATTAAAAGTGCCCAACCTCTTCCTCAAGCGGGCCGTGGTGTACATCGATGAGAAAACAATGCTGCCAATAAGTATCAGCATTTTCGACGAAAAAGAAATGTTCGAAAGTTACGATTTCACCGAAATTGAAATCAACAAAAATTTTACAGACTTTGATTTTGACCGAAAAAATAAAAACTACCACTTTTAGTCATTACCGCTTTGGGCATCATTTTGCCAAATCAAAAGAAGTGGAGAACTTTCACAATAGGCTATTAGAAGACATTTTTTGATTTTTTGGGCGCCCAAGCGGGCCACTCCGGGCTCGGCTCACGCCTCGGTTTTTTAGCGCCAAAGAGGCAGGCGCTAAAAGAACCAAGCCCTTCGTGTCCCTGGCGCCGATCTAAATGGCATTATTGAACACAATCTATTTTAAATTCTTGGCCCGGAATTTACAGCGCTTTTAAAAGCACCTTGTATAGTGCAATCATACCTTCTATATCGGCCTTGTGTACCTTTTCATCAGCACTGTGTACGTTTTCTTCTGCAGTACCTATAAAACACCAATCCCATGGATGTGCCGCCATCTGCAATTCCTTCGCGTCACTGCCACCACTGCCCTCAACTTCTAGCTGATAAGCACAATTGTTTTTTTTGGCCAGATCAATGATTTTTTGAATATAACTTCTCCGTGGAATCAAACTGTCGCGCATGCTTATCACTGGACCTTTACCAAAATGCACCCCATCCGATATCCAAGAAATATCCGAAATTAAACCTTGGCTGATGTGATATTTTTCAGCTAAAAACTTTTGTAAATATGCCACACTGCCTCCGCCATGTTCCTCCCAAGTACTAAATACCAAAGCCCCGTCCTTTAATGTTTCCGCTAAACGCAAAGCATTATACACACCCAAACGGTTGTCCATATAACAACACTGAACAAATTCCTTGTCCTCGCGCCAAATTGGTTGATACGTTAACTCAGTGCCTGTATCAAACAAAACATTCGATGTATATTCAAGTCCCTTTAAACTCTTGTCCTTGTTCAATGCAATGTGCAAAGCGGCATCATGCCACTTTTGATTTTTTAACCCAATTAATTTGGTGCCTTCTTTTAAAACCGGACCGCCTATTTTCACCAATTGATTGCCGTAACGCACGGTAAAACCAATGCTGTCCATATGCGCAAACACGGCTGTTCGTGGCTTCCCAAAAACCAAAATAATATTATCCTGAAAATTTTTACTGGCATATATTTTTGGTTGATGTTTCCAACTTTTCGCATGTGTTTTGATGTAATTCAACACAAAATCTTTCATGGCCAACTCATTGCCGCTTGGGGCATGAATGGCACACATTGTTTTCAGTAATTCATAACCACTATTTGCTTTCATTTTTGTCATTCCTTGATTTTTAGTTCAATTAATTTAATACTGTAATTTTCTTTTAA
>JBAXXZ010000164.1:0-5455 GCA_037127575.1 Bacteroidota bacterium
GTTTTAAAATGTATCATAATCAATATTTTTTAGTGTGATTCTTGTTCATTTAAATGTTTGTAAATGGTGTAGTGCGATACACCTCTTTCTTCGGCTACTTCCCAAATTGAAATAATTGGAAAATAACGTATGAACAAAGTAATCACCAATAAGGCACCGGCCAAAGATGCGCCGGTTATTGACCATTCAGCCAATGTAGCAGAATAATGTTTTGCTGCTTCAGGTATTTGTTGCAAGGGTAAAAACGGATGTAACATGGTTGGAATAACAATTAAATAACGTTTAAACCAGGCGCCAATAATTACAAAAACCGACATTAAAAAGATAGATCTTGGCTTACGTCCTTGTGGAAACAACAACACAATTATCGGAATAAACATACCGAAAATTTGTACCAACCAAAACATTGGCGCGTAGTGCCCAACAAATAGTTCTTTTAAATGCTCCGCTTCATCGCCTTTCATTTTATATCCTGGAATAAAATATTCGTTAATTGTAAAATACAAGTAGATAAATGACAATAACACCAACAAACGACCCATTCTATCGAAGTGTTTGTTGGTAATTAATTCATCATACTTTTTATAAAAATGACGAATTACATACATACCCG
Organism: Bacteroidota bacterium; assembly: GCA_037127575.1. GTDB lineage: Bacteria > Bacteroidota > Bacteroidia > B-17B0 > Aurantibacillaceae > Aurantibacillus. The sequence continues at coordinate 614 of JBAXXZ010000164.1, forward strand.
CAATTACAGCCGCAGCCCCTACCATAAATGCACCTGCCACAAAGTATGCGCCAAAATTGGTGCTGTCCCAACCCGGACGGTATGTTGTGGCAAACAACCACGATGTAACTGTATGTATACTTAAGGCCACCGGAATAATCAAAACCGACAATATGGTGATGGCTTTTTTCACCAATTTATATTGAGCCGGTTTGTTGTTCCAACCCAAGGCTAAAATTTTATACATTTTATGTTGCCATTTTGGAATGTTTTTCATTCTGTCGCGACAAAAAGAAATACCCGGCAACAGAGGGAAATACAAGAACAATAAACTAATTGTCATGTATGTTGCTACCACAATTACGTCCCACATAATTGGTGATTGAATCCTGCCATGTATAAACATGTTAATGATTCTATCGGGGCGACCCATATCAACGATAATGATTAAGCCTGCAAAAATAATCCCTGCTACAGCAATTATCTCAGCCATGCGCGTAATCGGTGCGCGCCAACTTACATTTAACAGGTTCAGTACGGCTGTAATCAATGATCCCACCAAACTCACCGCCACAAAAAATACAAAGTTCGAAATATAAATGCCCCACGAAACAGTATCACTTAATCCGGTAATTGACAAGCCTTTCTTTAATTGAATCACATAATTGTATAAACCAAATACAATTATGGCGATTAAAAATACAACCCAAGTTTTCCCTGCTTTACCAAATTTTTGAGGCAACAAATCGTCGTTATAATGATGAAGCATTTCTATTGCTTCCTTTTCACTCATATGTTTATTAGTTTCTTCCATAACATTATTTTTTTTTATGAATCACTTTCTTTTTCTTCTCCGGTACTATCTACAAATGGGAACAAGCGGTTAACCGGTGGCAAGTAATACACACTTGGTTCGGTGCCTAACGATTCCATATAACGGTAAGCAGCTTTGTCTTTCAATAATTGTTTGAATCGCAAAGTTTCATCACCATTGGTTACTGTATCTTCATTGGCATCACCGAAATAATAAACACCATTTGGACAAGCAGTTACACAATGTGGTAATTTTCCTTGTTTTAACATATCCGGACAGAAGTCACATTTTTCAACGGTACCTTTCTTACGCGGTGTGCTGGTTTCAGGTGAATAAACCATTTCATTTACATACTCCGGTTGTTGTGGTTCTTCCCAATTAAAAGTTCTGGTAGAGTATGGACATGCAGCCATACAAAAACGGCAACCAATGCAACGTTCATTATCTATCAACACCAAACCATCTTCTCTTTTGAAAGTAGCGTCAACAGGGCACACTTTCACGCAAGGCGGTTTATCACAATGCAAACAAGGTTTAGGCATCCAATAAGGCGCTGTATCCTCTGTATCTTGCATTTTATAAACTTTTAACCATTTATCTTGCGAAGGTAAAAGATGGTGTTTTTGACAAGCTTTTTGACATTTAAGTGCGTTTTTACAACGTGACAAATCAATCACCATCACATATTTTTTGCCCGGCACACCCACGCGTGATTCATCAGGTGAAGAACCACAATGGTGTTTAGGATGAGAATGTTCTTTTAAATAAGCAGAATCCACTTCTACCAATTTGCCTTCAGGCGTAAGCAATTTTACTTTTTCTCCGGTTTCCTTATTGGCAGGTTCTTCCTGATCGGATAGAACTTTTTGAATGCCACCACCGGCAATGGTTAACCCGGCAGTAAGAAATCCCAACTTAAGAAAATTTCTTCTTCCGCTGGCCGCATCATCGTGCTTGTTTTGATCATCTGGCTTTTGAGACATACGATTGATTTTTAGAGATAATTAATTTTATGAAATGAGAAAATTTGGATTGATTTTTTTGACATGAAAAAGTTAAAGCTTGAATTATTTTTTTGTTCATAAAGCCCTAAAAAAATTAGGCTTTTTTGAATTTGAATACCCTTAGCGCATACTTTCATAACAAACTCAAAGTACGCTCTGATTCTGATTTTTCTGCATGATTGCCATCAAAGAAACTTATGATTTTGATCAGTTGAACGAAAATAATTAGTGCATTCAAAATTTAGATTTAACGGCACCTTGCTAACCGTTCTGACCTATAAAACAGACATCTTTCAAGGAGCAGTCATCACAAAAAGAAAAGCTACCCCCTTCAAAAAAAAACTTCAGATGAAACACCTGAAGTTTTTTAGCTTGAATGCCAAAAAATATTAACTAACTTATTAGTAATTCCACAAACGGGTCATGTTGAAACCGATGCAAAAATCCATTTTAGCAAAATCATTTTTGTTATACAATACATTGTATTGGTTAATAATTGATTGGCCGGTACTAACAAAAACCTGAAATACGTGCGATGATGTTGCCGCTTCCAAACCCAAACTCAAATTGGGCTTCACAGTAATTACTTTTGTGTTTTGTGAAGTAAGATTTTGTTCGTATTCAACAGTAACTGCTAATGCTTCTGTTAATTTATAACGACCGCTAACAGCCACGGCCAAATTGCCATGTTTTACTAAGGAATCAACCATGTTAAAGTGTGAATAACTTGGTGCCAATTGCAATGATAATTTTTCGCCAAATTTTCTCGCAATAATCAATTGATTGAAGTACGATAACCTATCAACAGTTTTCGGAAAAGCATCCTTTCTTACATCAATAGATGCAATTCCAAAATATGTAATACTCAATGGAATACTGCCCGAACGTGTTTGTTTTAATAAGGCATATTTTATGTTCACATCTTGCAATTTATTATTCTTCGTGGTTCCCAATCCAACTTGCAAATTTTTGCTCAATGAATAATTAAAGCCAATTCTGATATTTGATGGCGCGTACAATCCACCCAAATCAAAATCTTTGCTGTTCAATAAACCAAAGCGGTGTTGAATAACAAATTCCAAAGTGTTTGGGGTTGGGATTATAGCCGTTTGGCTGTTCATTAAATAACCACTTTCAAACATGTTTTTTACTGGTCGGTTATCTTTTTTAGGTTTCTCACCCGCAGCAGCAGTAGAATCAGCTTGTTGTGCATTTAACATGCCTGTGCATAATTGTAACGATGCGAATACAATTAATGCTTTATTAAAAATATTTGGTTTCATAATGATTGAGATATTCTTCATGCTTTTATAATTTACTGACTAGTTTAGTTTTGTGCCTTGTTTCATCCAACTCAACACTTTGTTGATTTCACTTGCCGGAAGCTTACTCGCCGGCATGTTTGTGTTAAGTTTCACCATAAGTAAGCTTGTTGATGGATTCAATGTATCAGTGTATCCCCCATCAATTAAGGAATTGTATGACTTTTCACCGCTTAAATCCGGCTTCACATTCCCATTGTGACATCCACTCAAACTACAATTTGCAGTAAACAATGGCTGAATATCCTTTGTATAACTAATCGTCGCATTTGGATCAATAACCGGCGGCTTAAAATATTTCTTTTCGCATGAAGCAAACAACAATGCAACAACGAAAATTTTGATATGAACAGAAGTGATTCTCATAATTATTTTAATTTAAATGTGAGCATTTGTTTTAGTGATCCAATATGGTTTTTTCCGTCTGCATTCATCAAGGCAATTCCAAACGGAAATGACTTTCCTTCTGGTGAAGTAAACTGAACATCATCTGTATTACCGGTGTTTAATTTACGAACCAAAATTACTTGATACAATGTGTGCGGGGTAACATTGATCCTACTTCTGGTTACATTCGATACCGACCAAACATCAGCATGACTGCCTGTTGGAGGCGACAACAATACACCCGGAACGCCACCCAATCCTTTGATATAGGCAACCAAATCGTTTACGCTTGCCGCAGGTACTTGCGACCAATAAGTGTTTCCCTCATGGTTACTATTCGATGCAAAACTAATTAAGCTGGCTCGTGAATATTTTTTAGCAAAACCAATCGCAGCAAAAGGTGTTGCTGCTCCACTAGGTCCTGAACCGCCGCCTTCGTCGCCATGACAGTGACCACAACCATAAACGTTATTGTGATAAACCAAATCGCCTTTATGATAATCGCCAATAAAAGGCGTGATGTTAGTAGTTGCTGTTGTATTCAATAAATAATAGCCCGCATCTAACAAAGTTGTTTTTCCATCAGGCCTTGTGTACGATTGATCTACCCCATTCCACTCGTAAGCAGGTACTGATCTTGGATTGCCCGGTACCTTTTTGTTAGAGGTAACCATGGCATTTCCTGTATCTTTTACAAGTCCTTTATTGGCATCAGCTATCATATCCCCTGCATAACCCAAGGCATCAGTTGTGGCAACATCCCACAACCAAATGTCCACAGACCCTACAGCCGGCTGCATTTTACCTTGATGACAAGATGCTGCACATCCCTTATCAACAAAAGTGCCTTCTGAACTTGACGAATTATTTAAATCAAATGCAATCGCCATCTTATCGCTATTTCCTTGCGAAGTCCATTGTCCTGTTGTATCAGATTTTAAAGGATCATTCGCACCTAACAAGGTAGCCAAGGCATTTGTAGCATCTAAGTTATTATCAACCCACTCAACATAAATATAAAGTTTAGAATCATCATATGCCGCTTTCATGGTTAGTTTTGGATCTCCCCCGGCATTAAACGAACTTGTACCGCCATATGTACCGGTCATGTTTAAATAACCATTCGAATACAAGGCGTTTTTGTTCAAATTTCCAACCGATACTTTTAAGTAATCGGCATTTTTCCAGTAACTGTCGCTTAAAGTTAATGGCGCAGTACTCACGTATGTGGCCTCCAAGCCTGTGGTTTGAGCAGCCACTTTTGGTCCGGGAGGTTTCACAAAATATTTTTTTTCGCATGCAACAATCAAACTTAATGTGATTGAAACAATAACGA
>JBAXXZ010000165.1:0-5452 GCA_037127575.1 Bacteroidota bacterium
ATCCATCACCTTTTCGTAGTTTTTACTGCGGTGCGAAATTTCGAGTAATGACAAATTTAAATTGTCAAAATTTATACAGGCTTCAGAAGCTTGTTTTAAAACCTCTTGCGGTAATATGCCCGGACCGGCACTAAAATTGTGTACTTTATTCATGGGTATTTTTTATTTGTTAAATGTACATTAATACTTGATTAATTGAAATTGGCCACTGCTAAAAGTTACCAATAAAAAACTGTTATTTATTTGTTGAATTGCACTCACATCATTTACCAATAGCTCTCCGGTACTATTGATGAGGCTTTTAATTTCATCGCCTATTAAATAAAAATGGGCATTGTATTTGGTAATGGGTTTTTCAGTCACATAAATTTCTTTGCCGTTAGATGCAATGATTTGGTATTGGTTTTTAAATTTCACAATGCTTAAACCATCGCTAAAGCTTTGGGCTTCGATGAATTTAAAAGGTATTACTGAAGTCATCTTTTTATCAATAAAGCCAAATTTATTTTTTTTACGAACCAACATTAGTCCGCTCGACATAAAGTTAATTTCTTTAAAGGCATTAAAATTAAGATCCAAATGCCCATTTTCATCCATGATGGCTTGTTCTCCATTTTTGATTAACTTAAAATGATTGTCTTTGAAATAATAATCCGCTGCCTTTTCTTTGTTGTATTCATATTGGATTGGCGTTACAAAACAAGCCTCTTTGCTGTAAAATCCATATAAATTATCCTTCAACACCAAATAGTACATCTCGTTCAGTTTAACCATTTGATCAAATTCGTTTTCCGAAATTTTTTGACCCTGTGCATTGATTAAGCCAAATTTATTTTCAAGTTTATAAATGGCAATGCCCTGCTCATCGAAATCCGATATCCAATCAAATTCCTCTTGGTAAACATGGCCTTTTGTGTTAACAAAACCATATTTTCCGGCGAAAATAAAATAAGCCATGTTGTTTTTAAAATCCCCCAATTTATCAAACTTTGCTTCAATCACCATCTGTCCAAAATGATTCAAGGCCCCGTATTTAGCATTTAATTTAAACACGTAAAAGTTATTCGACAATTCATTGATTTCTTCGTAAGGCTTTGAAATCACTTGTCCTTGGCGGTTGATAAAAAACCATTTGTTATTTTGTTTTACTGCAGCCATGCCATTTTTAAAAGGATAAGCTTCGGTATAAAATTGCTGAAAAGAATTTTCTTTTTCCTTATTGATAAAATACACTGAATCGTTTTTCGACACCACCGCCAAACCTTCGTAAAAATCGCCGGCCTGATCAAATTCAGGTTCTATTACTACTTGGGCGGCATCATTCATGTATCCAATATAATCATCCTTTTGAAAAGCATAAAGCGTGAGTTTGTTCAATTCCAATTCTTTTAGGATGGAGTTTTTTAATGGAAATTGCGGATACTCATCCAAAAACTTATTTAATTCATCCGAATTATAAGCCTTTACGCTCAATGCGAACAAGAGTTTCCAAGCTTCCAATACTTGTGGGGCTTTTGGATAATTTTTCACAAACAAACTCAAACCGCTAAGGCTTTGGCGTTTTCGGTAAAATTCAAAAAGCTTCTCATAAGCCTCATTCACCATGATGTTATTAGGATGTAACTTTAAAAAAGAAATCCATTCATCCGGCTTTTGGTGCAGCGTGCTTTCGAAATAAATTTCCCTTTGAAGTAATAAATTGGCGTCCAAATAAAAATCGCTCATGGGATGGCATTTCATAAAAACCAAAGTGCAATCGCTTTTATTTGATTGCAGTACTCGTTCAAACACCAACTCATCGCGTTTGTGAACAGCTTGTTTCCTCAAAATAGGACTTGCAATGGTATTCAGTCGTAAAAACAATTCCCAATGAAAAACGGTGGATTTGGTTTTGGCAGCTAAAAATTGTTTATGCACGATAGAATCGGCCAAGGCCAGAATGCACATACTATCCACCCTATACTTGGCAAATAGGTATGGTTGGTGAGAAGCCAAATAGTTTTGATAGGCCAAAGAAATGTACTTTAAGGCAGAGTCGTTATTACTAAAGGGATTGTCGGTTCTGTAATATATGGTAGATAAACCGTAAGCTGCGGCAAAATTGATTTGTTTTTGATTGCAGTTGTAAAATAATTTTTTGGATTTAAAATAATCGTATTCTGCCAAGGCTGAAAAGGCCTTATCTAATTGCTTGTGCTTAGCAGCCTTACTGCATATAAAAGCAAAACTAAAAAATAAGAAAAACAGGAAACGAGGCATAAATCAATAAAGCCTGTAAATTTGAATCTTTTTTAGCTTTTAGCATCGCTCAAACTCATTATTTATAAATTATATTTGCACAATGTTTACAACCGGAAGAATTATTTTTGTCGCGTTATTTTTAATCGCTTTTATATCCATGTTGGTTTGGGGCTATGGAAAGGAAAAAAAATTAAACAGCATTCATTTTCCTAAAGCTTATAAGGTTTTAATTGCCTTGCTCCTCTTCTTCTTCACCCTTTTTGTGATTGTTAAGCTCAGAAAATACGTCGCTTAATCTATCATTTTAAACATTTTGTTTAAAAAATTAGCGTTTTTATCGAAAAATCACTACCTTTATTTTTTGCACCTATTTTAACAATGCATAAATTATTGATACTTCTTTCATTCATTTTCGTGGCGGGTAAAACCCAAGGCGCTTCATTGATTATTGAAGGAAAATATCAAAATAAAAATTTGTATGTGCATAATTCATACATTAACCAAGGTGTGGGTTTTTGCGCTAAAGAGATTCGTGTGAACGGTCAAATTACCACTGATGAAACCAATTCAAGTTCTTTTGAAATCGATTTAAAAGCCTTGCAATTAAAATATGGTGAAAATGTGGTGATCGAAATTATTCATTCTGATGAATGCACGCCAAGGGTTTTAAACATTGAAGACTTAAGACCAACACCAAGTTTTGAAATACTGCTTTTAAATGTAGGCGGCGATGGGCTTTTAAAATGGGCCACCAAAAACGAATGTGGTGTTTTACCTTTTGAAATTGAACAATTTAAATGGAATAAATGGGTAAAGGTTGGCGAAGTATTGGGAATTGGTTCGGGTAACAATAACAATTATGCCTTTAAATTACCAATGCACAGCGGCCAAAATAAATTCCGCATTACACAAAGGGGTTTTAACGCACAAGTAAAAACCAGCAAAGAATTCACAGCTATTTCACAAAGCAATAAACCATCTTATGCTATTCGTAAGGGCAAGGCCAGTATTGATTTTAGTAACGAAACAGCCTTTGAAATTTATGATGAATTTGGTCAAATTGTGATGAAAGGTTTTAGCAATTCAATCAGCATAAAAAATTTACCAAAAGGCGAATACAATTTGTGTTTTGATGCTTGTATTGCCGAGTTCAAGAAATAGTTCGCAACACCTCACGCAACTCACTTAAAATCATTGCTGTTGCTCCCCAAATTTTTTTCGATTCCAAGCCAATATAAGGCACATTAATGCGCATACCATTTTGAACCGGCACATCACCCCACTCGATGATTTTATCTTCTAACAATTTGTTTAAAGGCAAATGCAAAACACGGTTTACTTCGCGCGGATGCGGCTTAAATACCAGATTTGGTTCTAAATTTAAACCAATAAAAGGCTTCACTAAAAATTTGCTCACAGGTATATACAAATCGCTTAATTCGCCCAGCAGTTCAATATTACTTAATCCAATCTCCTCATCACATTCGCGCAAGGCGGTTTGTTTTAAATCAACATCATGATCTTCGTGTTTACCACCGGGAAAACTAATCTGCGCCGAATGCACGCCTTCATAGGCCATGCGTTCAATTAAAGGGATGTACCAATTTTGTTCCGCATCTAAACACAATAAAATCATCACCGCACTTTTACGGTAATCTGTTGCCAATTCACCTATTGGCTGCGGTTTTTTGCGGTTCAAAGGCGCCAACTTATATTGTGCCTCCGCTCCGGGTAATTCAGCTTTTAATCTTTTTTTTAAATTATTTATCAATTGTTCCAATGTGCTTAAACAAATAAACCCCCTTAAATTATTAAATTTGCGCCACTATGAAGAGCGAATTTAAGTTAAATAGCATTGAGGAAGCCTTAGAAGATATCCGCCAAGGTAAAGTGATTATTGTAATTGATGATGAGGACCGTGAAAATGAAGGCGATTTTATTACTTCCGCTCGCAATGCCACGCCTGAAGTGATCAACTTTATGGCCACCCACGGCCGTGGTTTAATTTGTGCACCTCTCACTGAAGAAAGAGCGCATGAACTTAAGCTCGACATGATGGTGCCTTCCAATACCTCTTTACACGAAACACCTTTTACAGTTTCGGTTGATTTATTGGGTTTTGGCTGCACTACTGGTATTTCTGCTTCCGATCGTTCTAAAACCGTAAAAGCCTTAGTAGATCCAACTATCAAAGCATCTGATTTTGGTCGTCCCGGTCATATTTTCCCTTTAAAATCAAAACCTGGCGGTGTATTGCGCCGAACCGGACATACCGAAGCAACCGTTGATTTATCTGTTTTAGCAGGATTTGAGCCTTGTGGGGTGTTGGTTGAAATATTAAACGAAGATGGCACCATGGCACGATTACCGCAATTGGTAAAGATTGCCGAGAAATTTGATTTAAAAATTATCACCATTAAAGATTTAATTGCTTACCGTTTGGAAAAAGAAAGCATCGTGAGCCGACAAGTTGAAGTGGATATGCCAACCGAATGGGGCCATTTTAAATTGATTGATTACCACGTTGAAACAAACGGACAAGAACATTTGGCATTGGTGAAAGGCGAATGGAAAAAAGATGAAGCTATTTTGGTGCGCATGCATTCTTCCTGCGTAACAGGTGATATTTTTGGTTCGTGTCGTTGCGACTGCGGCGAACAATTGCACCAATCGATGCAGATGATTGAAAAAGCAGGGAAAGGTGTGATAGTGTATTTAAATCAAGAAGGCAGAGGCATTGGTTTATTAAATAAACTAAAGGCATACAAATTACAAGAAAAGGGCTTGGATACCGTTGAAGCCAATATTGAATTGGGTTTTAAGGTAGATGAAAGAGATTATGGTGTAGGCGCGCAAATATTGAGAAACCTAGGCATCAGTAAAATTAAATTGATGACCAACAATCCAAAAAAACGTGCCGGTTTAATTGGTTATGGATTAGAAATTGTGGAAAATGTTTCTCTTGGTGTAGCATCAAATCCACACAATGCCAAATACCTGCAAACCAAAAAGGACAAAATGGGACATTCTTTTTAATTTCATTTTGCTTTCTTTCAGTTTCTTTAATCAGGCTAATTCAATTTAGCCGGAAATTCATTACCTACCTATTACATGCGATTTCGTTACTTACAAATTAGCGATTTGAAATCATTGCTGTCCGGAATAAATTATGCCTTACTGCTTTTTCATGCAATCTGCAAGAGTTTCAGGC
>JBAXXZ010000166.1:0-5452 GCA_037127575.1 Bacteroidota bacterium
AAGCTACACATACAAGCAAACCGGTGACTTTGAAATGAAGGTCACTACATTTTTTGGATTGGAAGAAATTCTGGCAAAAGAACTGCAACAATTAGGCGGAAAAAACATTCTTCCTTTTAAGCGGGGCGTATCAGTAACAGGTGATTTAGGCTTTTTATACAAAGCCAATTTGTGCTTACACACTGCATTAAAAGTGATTGTACCAATCACCAAATTTATTGCCAATAATGAACAAGAATTATACGATCAAATTAAATCAATTGCCTGGGAAGAATTTATTTCGAACACAGACACATTGATGGTTGAAGGTGTAACCAACTCTGAAATTTTTACCCATAGTTTATTTGTTTCACAAAAGGTGAAAGATGGCATCGTGGATCGTTTTCGCGATAAAACTGGTAAAAGACCCGATGTAGATTTAATCCGACCCATCTTTAAACTATACGTTCATATTTACAAGAACGAAGTGAGTTTAAACATTGACAGTAGTGGTGATCCTTTGTACAAAAGGGGTTACCGCGCCGATATTAATGAGGCACCCATGAAAGAAGTATTGGCTGCAGGTTTGGTTAAATTAAGTAGCTGGGAAAAACATTTGTTGTTAATTGATGGCATGTGCGGTGCCGGCACCATAGCCATTGAAGCTGCTTTGTGGGCCAACAATATACCCCCTGGTTATTACAGAAATAATTTTGGATTTATGTTATGGCGCAACTATGATGAAAATTTATATGACACCATATTTGAAAGCGCCATCAACAAAATAAAAGAAGAGCCTGTTGAAATTGTGGCCAATGACATTGATGCATTTACATTGAAAAAAGCCATCAACAATGCAAAAAACGCAAAGGTTGAAGATGTTATTAAATGCACCCAATCATCCTTCTTCGATTTGCAACCAAGCAGAAACGGCGGTGTGGTGATTCTTAATCCACCTTATGGTGAACGTTTACCTGTTGATGAAATAACAACGCTTTACAAGGAAATTGGTGATAAATTAAAAAAGGACTTTCAAAATTTTAATGCGTGGATTATTACCAGTAACCCCGAAGCCATTAAAAGCATTGGTTTGAGGCCATCTCGAAAAATACAAATTTACAATGGGGCATTGGAGTGCCGTTATTTAAAATTTGAATTGTACGGTGGTAGCAAAAAAGCCGTGAAAAATCCGGATACGATGACACGTCTTTAAGCGGCACTAAATTCTTACACCAATAAGTGTAATATCGTCTACTTGTTCGTTATCGCCCATCCAATCAAGAATTTCTCGTTCAAGACGCATGCGTTGTTCATGCAATGGTTGTAACGAAATGGAAATGAGTAATTCCTTGAGTTTTTTGTACATGAATTTTTTGCCTTTCGGGCCGCCAAATTGATCAGGCATACCATCGGTTAAAGCGTAAACCATATCACCCTTTTCAAGGTTCACTGAATGTTGCACAAATGAAATCCCGTCTCTATCGTGTTTACCCACCGGCATTTTATCGGCTGTAAATTCAAGTAATTCATTGTTTCGCACCACCCAAACAGGATTGTTGGCAGCCGCATAACTCAAACGCAAGTTTTTTAAATCGAATGAAATTAAACTACAATCCATCCCATCCTTACCACCTTCTTTACTGCCGTCTTTTTTTAATCTTTCGATGATGAGCTTACGGGTATGGTTTAAAATTTCGGCAGGTTCGGTATATAATTCGATAGATCTTTCTAAACTGTAAATATTTAACAAACTCATGATGGCGCCCGGTACACCATGCCCGGTGCTATCGGCAGTTGCCATTACAAATTTACCGTCGTTCACCCTACTGTTGCTACTGGTGTTCAATAAATTGGTTGAATTATCAATTTTCGACGCCCAGTAAAAGTCACCGCTTACAACATCTTTAGGTTTAAAAAATACAAAATACTCGCCCAAATTTTCATCCATTAAGTCTTTACTGGCCAAAAAGGTGCGTTGAATTCTTTCAGCATAGTTAATACTATCCGAAATTTCTTTGTGTTTTTCTTCCACCAAATGTTTTTGCTCTTGAATTTCGAGTTTTTGAATTTCGAGTAATTCGTTTGTTTTTTTGGTGCGTTTATAATTTCGATACACCATGTACAAACTGAACAATACGGCCAAAACAGCAAGCAAGCCCAACCATAAGATTGTTTTTTGCATATTAATTTGCGCCAATTGCTTAACAATGCTGGCCTTTTGAACTTCCATTTGCTTTTTCTGTCCGTCCAAAATCTTTTTTTGTTTCTCCATTCTCAAAATTTGATTATGGAGTTCGTATTCCTGCAATTTGTTTTGTGATACCGTAAGTGCCAAACGTTCTTCTTGCAATTTAATGCGTTCTTCTTGCGAAGTCATTGAGGCCAATGCCAAATCAATTTTTGCCTTTTGCTCACGAAGGCGCATTTCTTGGGCAGAAATTTTACCTGCTACTTCCTTTAACTCATCCTTTGAAAACACTGTATTATCAGCATTTCCGAGAATTTTATCAATAACATTATCCCAATCTTTACGCGCTTCCTTGGCATCAAATACCGATGAGGCAGGGTCGCTTGAATTTCCTTTTTTGATCGTTTTTGGATCTTTATCCGTATTGTAAACAATTTTCAAAGCATCTTTAGAAATGGTTCTATCTTCTCTTATGCGCTCTTCTTCCTTCCAATCAACCTTTGCCAATTTAAAATTCACATTCGGAATGGCCCTAAATGATTCGCTAATTACAACACCCGAACTATAGGCCAAGTATTCATTGTATGCAAACTTCAACTTATCACCCTCATCGTAAAAACCAATCATGGTATTATTAAAGTTCATTTCATTATCAGTAATTATTAAAGTGCCCTTTTTAATGTCCTTCACTTGAAACGCCTTCACTTTTTGTGTATTTACATACAACATCTCAGTTTGCTGTATACGCTTTAAATCTGTGTAACCGTCGAGGATGATAATCGAAATATTATGATTGGCAACCCTTCTAAAACGGGCCAGACTATTAAATTCTTTCACCAATTGCTCATCTGCGCCCAATAAACCAATTTTAAAATCACCATTAACATCCAAATTTGGCCAATCGAAATAACGCGCAAATCCATAAATATTTACCGCCATTGTCTTTGAACGGTAAGGCACACTTGAAGTGGTTTGAGCACCCGCAAATAGACTAAAGAATAAGAACAAGGCTATTAATCTGGATTTTATCATGTGTTCAATATTTTGCTGGTTAGCATAAAATCATTTTTTGGTAGTTCCATTTTCACCAAGTACTGTCCTTCAAGTACAGGTAGAACCGGGCATTGATTTGGTGTTAAACAATAATTAATGTCTCTTTCCAAATCCAATTTAGATAAACGGTTGCGATGTGATGAATTGGCTAAAAAGCCAAATAAATCATGTTTGGCTAGTTTATAAAGTTCCATGGCTGCAATGGTTGAATCGCATTCGGTATTAAATCCATGTTTGTATATCAATGCCTGGGCAATAGCGCCGGCAAAAATGGTATCTTCTAAATTAAATTTGTTTTTCCAACCTGCACATAGAAAAATAACCGGGCTTTTTTCCTTCTTTAAATGGTAAATTAAGGTATCCATATTCAAGAAACTGCCAATGAGTAACTGTTTAGAATGCTTGGCGGCTTCAATGGCCTTGGTTCCGTTAGTTGTTGTAATGGCAATGGTTTTACCCTTTACTCGGGTATTCATGTATCCAAAAGGACTATTCCCCAAATCAAAACCGCTGATAATTTCTCCATCTCTTTCTGCTGCTACCAAATACCCCTGTTCTTTATATACCATTGCCTCCTCAATTGTAGCAACAGGAATCATTTTTGAAACCCCATTGTAAAAAGCTGTTGTAATGGCAGAAGTTGCCCTCAACACATCAATCACAACCACGATAGCATTCGAATTTTGAAACAGATGAAAGGAATGTGGACTATAACAAACTTCAATTTGCATGCGTACTGTTGATTTGTGAGTAGATTTTGGTGAATCTATACAACAAACTTAACATTTTATTTTAATTTACAAATCACGGCAATGTGTTTTTCAAATTATTTAATTTTTAACCATACTCTTTTAATATTTTGTGCGCCTCTTGTATTACCGAATCGGAATTTTAATTACTCTTTTTAACAAACCCAAATTGTCTTTTTGTTTTGTTTAAAGGCCTGTATTAACTGAAATTTTAGGTTTACTTGCAAAAAGCCATTAAAAAGCAAGTTTAGTAGTGAAATGGTCTTTAAAAAATTATGTAATTGTAGATAGCTATTTCGCCATCTATGTCCCTAAAAAAACATAAATTTATTGCATGATAGACTTTATCAAACGTAAAATTGAAAATTCAATCGACTTAAAAGAGCGTTTATTACAAAATGATACTTTATTAAAAAACATCGATGAAATTGTAGAACACATCACAAAGGCTTATGAAGGCGGTGGTAAAGTGCTTTGGTGCGGCAATGGCGGAAGTGCCGCTGATGCCCAGCATTTAGCAGCGGAATTAAGCGGACGCTTTTATTATGATCGACCGCCACTTTTTTCTGAAGCTCTGCATGTAAACACCAGTTACACCACTGCTGTTGCCAATGATTACAGCTACGATGTTATTTATAGTCGCTTGGTTGAGGCCATGGGGCGCAAAGGCGATGTATTAATAGGATTAAGCACCAGTGGCAATAGTGCCAATGTGGTTAAAGCCATAGAAAAAGCCAATGAAAAAGGATTAATAACGGTTTCTTTTACAGGCGAAAGCGGCGGCAAATTAAAAGACATCAGTCGATATTTGATCAATATCCCAAGCAGCGATACCCCCAGAATTCAGGAATGTCACATGTTGCTGGGCCACACCATTTGTGAAATGGTTGAAATGCGTTTATTTCCCAAAAAATAAATACTTGCTAAATACTGCCATCATATTAGCCGGGGGCTTCGGTACCAGATTAAAAACAGTTGTGAGCGATGTGCCAAAACCCATGGCGCCCATTATCGGCAAACCTTTTTTACATTACCAACTTTTGTATCTCAAACATTTTGGGATTCAAAATATTATTTTTTCTGTTGGTCATTTGCACCATGTGATTGAAAATTATTTCGGCGAAAAATATTTGGATTTAACCATACGGTATGCCCTCGAAGAGCAACCCTTAGGTACCGGCGGCGGTATTCGATTGGCCTTTGAAAAATGTAATGACGAGTTAGCTCTGGTTTTAAACGGCGATTCATTTTTTGATTGTGATTTACACCAATTTTACCAAAGCCATCTCGCAATAAATGCACAATGCTCTTTGGCATTAAGAACAGTTGAAAATGCAGCGCGTTTTGGCACCATTCAATGCAATATGCAAAAACGCATTATTGCCTTTGAAGAAAAAACACTTCGTGATGCTCCCGGCACCATCAATGCAGGTGTTTACATTTTGAATAAAAAAATATTTACCAAACATACAGCATCCCTATC
>JBAXXZ010000167.1:0-5441 GCA_037127575.1 Bacteroidota bacterium
ATTAATATTTTTTTTTCTTTCCATTTTCTGCATTTCAACACATGCGCAAAAAGAAGCAAGTCAGTGGTATTTTGGGAAACATGCAGGGCTAAACTTTTTAACGAACCCACCCACTGTTTTAAACAATGGCGCTATGAATGTGCGTGTTGGTTGTGCCAGCATCTCAAGTCCAAATGGTAATTTGTTGTTTTACACCGATGGTTCAACCATATGGAACCAAAACCACATTGTTATGGCCAACGGAAGCGGATTATTGGGAAATACTTTGGGTGTATTTCCGGGCTACTGTGCCCAGCCGGCTTTAATTGTAAAACAACCGGGAAGCAATAATATTTATTACGTGTTTACTAACGGTACTTACACTGCCGCAACAGGTTTGAGGTATTCTGTTGTTGATATGTCATTGGCAGCAGGCATGGGTTCGGTTACCGTCAAAAACATTCTTCTGAACAATCCCAACACTGAAAAATTAACTGCTGTTAAACATTGTAACGGTCAAGATATTTGGGTTGTAAGCCATGATTGGAATTCTAATAATTTCAGGTCGTACCTTCTAACTGCCGGCGGAATATCTACAACTGTCATTACTCCTCTTGGATCTGTTCATACTTATTCGGATAATATTTGGGTTTTTCGGGGTTGTATGAAAGCGTCACCAAACGGCAAAAAATTAGGTGTATCCATTGAAAATGCAGATAACAATCCGACAAACGGTTTTGAATTATATGACTTCGATAATACAACAGGCGTCGTTTCAAATTCATTACAATTAACAAATGCTACAGACGCCTATTCCTGTGAATTTTCTGCTGATGGTACAAAATTTTACGGACTTAGTTATCACAGATTTACTCCCAGTAACAGTAATTACAAAACTCTTCACCAATGGAATTTATGCAATTCAAATAACACACAAATACTTGCATCCCATTATATAGACACCATTGTTTTAAATGATGGTTACCTGCAATTAGCACCTGACCATAAAATTTATTTAGGCAGTCTTATCGGAATCGTCGGAACTGGAAATCATTCCTTGAGTGTGATAAATTATCCCAATATGCCAACTCAATCAAGTGGATACTCCTTGACTGCTGTTTCCATAGGTAATGATACTTCAGATATAGGCCTTCCTAACTTTGTTACCAGCTATTTTCGTCAAGCAAAAACGTTTTCTTACCAGTATTCCATTCCGGGCACTTGCCTTACCGCCAGTTTCGCAGCTGTACCATGCCCTTACGCATCACCACCTGTTCAACAAATTAATTGGACTTTTGGTGACCCTGCTTCGGCAATTAACAATACATCGACGTTACAAAACCCAACGCACATTTATCCCGCTCCTGGAAATTATTCAATTCAGTGTATCATTCAATACAATTGTTATACCGATACCTTAAAGCAAGTAATTACCATTAACAATTTTGCCCCTCCTTTGCAAATTTCGGGAAACCCAAGTGTATGCATCGGCCAAAGCTTCAGCTTAACGGCAAGTGGCGCCAGTTCATATACTTGGAGCAATGGCACAAATAATCCCGTTCTGGTGCTTAGTCCAAGTGTAAACACAATTTACACGGTTAGTGCTTTGGGTTCATCTGGTACCTTTATTTGTCCAAGTACCCAAACCATCGCCATCACTGTAAATCCAATACCAACAGTTACAGCTACCGCCGATCGTACGCTCATCTGTAACGGTGAATCTGTTCATTTAAGTGCTCAAGGCGCAAATAATTACACTTGGTTTCCGATAAACTTGTCAGGCATTGCTGTCAACCCTAGCCCAACCATAAGCACAACCTATACGGTAAATGGTCATGACAATTATGGTTGTGAAGCCACATCAAGTGTTAGGGTAATTGTTTCTTATTGTGCGAATATTGGTTCTGAAAATATTAACAACCCATCATTAATCTATTATCCAAACCCAAGCAATGGCCATTTAACAATCAAAGTAAATGGCAAGCACAAAGTTGAACTAATCACTTTACAAGGTATCATTGTTTATGAAGCTACAGTTGAAAATGAATCGCGTATATTAAATCTTGACGAATTTGCGAATCAGTTTTTAATTCTCAAATCAACAACTGAATCCGGGAGTAAATATTACCGATTGTCTGTTTCTAAATAATATTACTTAAGTGTTGTAATCCTTTTATTCCTCACTTCAAATCACACTCATAATGCTTCTCCCCTTTATTAATCACCACCACCGATAAATTAAAGGTGCTGGTGGGAATGGTGGTGGGAATGCTTTCGCTATATGGTTCAGTATATGAAATGCAATTGCTTTTGGCTTGGCGCTTGCTTACTTTTTCCATTTTTTTGTCTACTATTTGTATCTCAAAAATGTTTGAGCTAAATGATGTATCAGCCACACTTGTTGGAAAGCCGGGAATAATGGCGATGCCAACTGAACCATGTGTTGTGGAAGTGCCTGTTTTGGTGATGGTACAAGAGCATACCCGGTCTTTTTTACAAGCAGTAAATATGAATGCAAGCAATAAGCTAAATGCAATAAGGTTTTTCATAAGGTTTAATTTACAACGAATATAAACCAAAATTATGAAACCTATTTTACCCTATTTAAAACTCAAAAGTAATCTGTCCGTCGCCTTCCATAAAGTCGCGGGCATTGTCTTTGCTCAGTTTTTCCATGGCACGGCGATGCAATTCCATTGGCGATAAACCGGTTTTTTCTTCCTCACCGGATGATAAAAATTCGCGGGCCGCCTTAATTTCTTCAGGCTCCTTTAAATTAATTTCCTTCACCTTATACGAACTCAATTTTTTTCCTTTGGCTTTCATGTTCACCATCGGACTAAATTCAGCCATTTTTAAAGTTTCATCAGGAATGTCATTGCCCTTTTCTTTGGCAAACTTTACTTCCACCAAAGGATTAATTTGTGCCGTAATCAACTCCATGCGCGATTGCTCATTCTCAGTGATGATGAGTGTTTTATTGTTTGTTAGTTCGGGCTCAAAACGTTTGGTAAAATACGATTTGCTAACACCATCATAATAAATGCATGTGAGTACTTGATGCGGATAAAACTTATCAATTAATAGTATGTCCACATCAAAATGGTTCAATAAATCATAGGTGTAAAGCTTATAATACCCACCGGCGGTAACCGTTAGTATTTTATCATCCGCCGCAAATTTCCCTAAATAGGTTCCTTTTTCGTCTTTATTCAAACGGTGCGTAGCCTCATCAAACCAATAATCTTCGCCTTCTAAAGTAGAAACACCTTTTTCTTTCAGTGTCACCTTATTCACCGTGTATTTGGTCACAATATTACCAACCGCTGTTCTGGCCTTTATTTCCATTTCAGCAAAGTCGATTTCAATTTGTAATTTACGTAAACCAGGTACTGCTCTTAAATGCGTAATCACTTTTTCACTTTCACCGTTTGGATTTACAGTAAACCAATAAACACTCGAACCCGCAGTACCTTTGGTTAAATCATATTCCTTGTCGCGTGTAATACCAGTGACATTAAAGCGCTTCATAAAAGTAATGCCCTTTGGTCCATCGCGGTAAATCATGTGGTAAATGGTGCGCTCGTCGTTTTTCTTAAACACTGTTACATGAATAATGTCTTTACCCACAAACACTTTGTCGGATACCTTAAACACTTTCATTTTACCTTCTTTTGTGAAGGCAATGATGTCGTCGATATCGGAACAATCGCAAACAAATTCATCTTTCTTTAAACCGGTGCCAACAAAACCTTCTGCTTTGTTGACATATAATTTTTCATTGGCCATTACCACTTGTGTTGCCACAATGGTTTCCAATTGTTTGGTTTCGGTTTTGCGTTCACGCCCTGCGCCGTATTTCTTTTTTAAATTTTTAAAATACTCAACTGCATAATCGGTTAAATTGGCCAAGTGGTGTTTAACATTGGCAATTTTTCCTTCCAATTCCTTCATTACCTCTTCGGCTTTAATGCTGTCGAAACGGGTAATACGAATCATTTGTATTTGCGTTAAACGCTGTAAATCTTCATCGTTAATGGCCCGCATAAATTTTTTGGTATGCGGCTTAAAACAAGCATACAAATATTCAAACAAGGTTTCTTTGTTGCTGTACTTTTTAAAATCGATGTACATTTCTTCTTTGATGAATATTTTTTCCAAAGAAGAAAAATGCCATTTCTCTTCCAGCTCATTTTGTTCAATTTCCAATTCACGCTTCAGCAAGGCCAAAGTTTCCAATGTAGAGAGACGCAAAATTTCGCTCACACCAATAAATTTCGGTTTATCCTTTCCAATGATGCAGGCATTGGGTGAAATGCTCATTTCGCAATTGGTGAAGGCATACAAAGCATCAATGGTTTTGTCGGGCGAAATACCGGGCTGCAGGTGAATTAAAATTTCAACGTTTTCGGAGGTATTGTCCTCCACCTTTTTGACTTTAATTTTGCCTTTATCGTTGGCTGCTAATATCGAATCAATTAAACTGCCGGTAGTGGTACCGAAAGGAATTTCAGAAATCACCAGTGTTTTGGCATTTAATTCTTTAATGCGGGCACGCACTTTAATTTTACCGCCACGCAAACCATCTTTATAATCACTAAAATCGGCAATACCCCCGGTAATAAAATCAGGAAAAATTTGCGCTTTTTTGCCTCTTAAAATTTGAATAGAGGCATCGATGAGTTCGTTAAAATTATGCGGTAATATTTTACAGGCCAATCCTACCGCAATTCCTTCAACACCTTGTGCCAATACCAAAGGGAATTTGGTTGGCAAGGTCAATGGTTCTTTGTTACGGCCGTCGTAACTCATTCCCCAGTTGGTGGTTTTTGGATTAAAAGTCACCTCAAGGGCAAACTTCGATAATCTGGCTTCGATGTAACGAGGGGCCGCTGCACTGTCGCCGGTTAAAATATTGCCCCAGTTACCTTGGCAATCAATCAATAAATCCTTTTGTCCCATGGCCACCAAAGCATCGCCAATACTGGCATCACCATGTGGATGGTATTTCATGGTGTTACCAATTAAATTGGCCACCTTGTTGTAACGTCCGTCTTCGAGTTCCCACATGCTGTGTAAAATACGGCGTTGCACGGGTTTTAAGCCGTCTTCAACTGCCGGCACGGCACGCTCAAGTATTACATAAGAAGCATAATCAATAAACCAGTTCTTGAACATGCCACTCACATGGGTAATATTATCTACCTCATGGTGATTTTCATTATCCATTCCTTCAAATATATTATCGTCCATGTTCTAATTTTCTAAAAGGCAAATATAAGGCTAGGATTGAAAAAAAAAGCAGGACTGTGGCTTGAGGGGTCAAGAAAAAGAGAATAGATATTCACAATTGCCGGTAGATTTGTTGGTAGGGCTTGCTTGCTGGGCATTGAAGAACTTGTAAAGGCCTAAAATACAGGAAAGCTTAATTAAAGCTTTTACTGTGCAATAAGGCTTAAATG
>JBAXXZ010000168.1:0-5379 GCA_037127575.1 Bacteroidota bacterium
GTATAACCAAAAACATTGGTAAATGCAGAGTTAAGAAAAGTTATATTGGCGTTTACATCATTTATTGCCATCGGAACAGGCGTTGATTCAATAACCCCTTTCCATTTTTGTTCCATCGCTGAGCGTTGTTCCATTTGATGAACCTGCTCTGTAATATCACTAACTATTCCGAAAATGTGATTGTCCTCTCGATGATAATCTGCCTTTAAATGAAGTGTCAAAATAGACCCATCCGATTTTCTTTTTATTTTGAAGGTAACATCATAGGGTTTTGTTCCGGAAACAAGGTCTTTCAGTGCATTATCCATCAACTCAGCGTATTCCGGTAACCTGCAGCTTTTAACATCCTCTAAGGTTATTGTACCATTGTTGAATCCATAAATTCTTCTAGCGCCTTCAGATGCAGTAAATATCTTGGTTTGAACATTTAAATTCCAATATCCAATACTGGCAATTTGCTCAGTTTTATGTAGAAAAAATCCTTGCTTTTTTAATTCGTTTTCAGCGAATTCTTTTTTATTTTTTAGATCAGCTAACTCTTTTAGCAGCAGATTCCTTTCTTGTTCAAACTGCAATTTTTGGCTTCTAATTTTCATAGTTCCTATTGCACTGCATTAAATGCTTATTTACATTTAAAAGACAGTGCAAGTTAAGCATGTATTATTTTATAAATATTGACCAAAGTCAGCCTTAATTCAATAAAAATAGTTTATCAGGTAAAATGGTACTCCAAATAACCTTTCAAATATTATTGTTAAGCCATTGGAATGAAGTATTCAAACCGAATCTTTAAGGCGTTTTAACTACATGGGCTGGTTCAGTGCATCCCGGCTTTTAGCATGGAGAGTCGATTGTTCGTCCCAATTGCTATCGGGACAATTAATTCCCACAAATACTTACATTACTTATCCCGATTTATCGAGAGATGTGGGGTTTTTTGATTTAGAACACTAGGCCAAAACAAACCAAATAACAAATGCATTATTTTGTTATTCATAGAATACAATCTTAAATGAAAATGTATATTTGATAATACGTAACGAATATGTTTTCCACCAAAATATTTAAAAAATATTGTTCAAAGGAGTGGATGTTGATTTTTGACTTGAATAAAAAAACAATCAAAGTTAACGCCAACCAAGTCATTTTTAATGCCGGCGATCCTGTAAAAGGCATTTACCTTATTGAAAAAGGCAAGGTGAAAGTTCTTTCCGAAATGGGCAAAAACAACAAGCGCATCATTCGGCTTGCTGGTCACGATAGCATAGTAGGCCACAGAGGCATACATTCTAAAAAATACCATATTTCCGCCGAAACACTTGAAAACTCAATATTCACTTTTATTCCGATTGATATTTTCATCAAACTATTAAAAGCCAATCCCAATATGTCGCTTTATCTCATCAACTTTTTATCCGATGAGTTAAAAGAAGCTGAAGAAAAGATGAAGTACCTAAGTATTTTAGATCCTAAAATAAGGGTGGCCCTTGTTTTACTTAAAACATTGCAAGTGTTTGGATATTTAAATGATAAATCAAAATTATTGTCGTATACCTTAAAGCGAAGCGATATGGCCAACATGGCCAACACAACATATGAAACGGTTATACGTGCTTTGGCATTTTTGGAAGAGGCAGGACTAATTGAACTACTTGGCAAACAAGTTGCCATTAAGAACGAAAAAAAACTGCGCGAATTTTCTAAGTATTAGTGTTTCTTTAAAAATAAATGTATTTTTAAAATGTGATTAAAATCATATTTTAAAATAAGCCAATCTATACCTTCGTAAATTATAATTCCGGGTGACTATTCACCACTCAATATGTTTGTTGATCAAGATATTTTAATTACCTGGGGCGCCATCGCTAAAAAATACAAAAAAGGTGAGTTTATATTTCACGAAAGCGAAATGCCCCAATACTTCCATCAAATTATTTCAGGCAGGGTTAAAATGTATAATACCAATGAAGATGGTAAAGAATTTACCCAGGCTGAATTTACGGCTGGTGAAAGTTTTGGTGAACCACCCCTTTTTATTGAGCAAGCTTATCCTGCCACAGCCATTGCAAGCGAGGATACAGTGATTTTAAAAATTAAAAAAATGCGTTTTCTCGAATTGATGGATGAATATCCGCTCTTACAAAAAAAAATTATACAGCTTTTTGCTAAAAGAATATACAGTAAAGCCATCACTGTAAGAGAGATTGTGAACAGTTCACCGGAATCGCGTATTATAGCATTTCTCATATCCTTTAAGAAAAAAAACAATAAAGATCATGAGGAGATTGAGATACCTTATACCCGACAAGAAATAGCCAATTTTGTGGGATTGCGCGTTGAAACAGTCATACGCACGCTACATAAAATGCAAGAAAAACAAACCGTAAAAATTTTACACCGAAAACTTTATTTTTAATATGACGTTCAAACCAAAATTTTGGATTCAAATCTCGCTGATAAATTTATTGATCATTTCTATTTTGGGCCTCATCATGCGGTACAAAATTGGATTTGATTTTCCTTATCTCGACCAAAAAAACATACTTCACGCGCATTCTCATTTTGCCTTTTCGGGTTGGATTGCGCATTCTATCTATGTTTTAATGCTTCAATTTATCGCAAATAAACAAGCCAATTTTAAATTCAAAACATATAAAATTCCTTTGTTAATCAATTTATTTTGTGCTTATGGCATGTTAATTTCTTTCTTTTTTACGGGTTATAGTTCATTGTCAATTTTACTGTCTTCAATCACCATTTTTAATAATGCCTTTTTCACCTACTTTTTATTCAGAGATTTTAAGCTGATGCAAAAGTCAGAAGCTTCCATCCCCTGGTTCAAAGCAGGCTTGTGCTTTAACCTTTTATCCTCCTTGGGTACATTTTATTTGGCTTATACCATGTCGACCCGACACTTTAATCAAGACTTGTACTTGGCTTCGGTGTATTTCTATTTACACTTTCAGTACAACGGGTTTTTTATTTTTAGTTGCATGGGCTTTGCGCTTCATACTTTGAAACTTTTTATACCATCCTTTCAAAACCAAAAAATAATTTTTATTTTGTTCTTCAGCGCTTGTATACCTGCCTATTTTTTATCCACCCTGTGGACCAAACTACCACTGTGGTTATATATACTCACAGTATTAGCAGCAATCACACAAGTACTGGCTTGGTATTTGCTTGTAAAACAAATACACAAAGCACACAAAAATGGCAACCAACTCTCAAAGTTTTCAAAATTCATGCTTCTTTTTGTCGCCATTGCTTTTACAATAAAACTGATGCTACAGCTGGGTTCAACAATTCCTGAAATCAGCAAATTGGCTTTTGGTTTTAGGCCTGTTGTTATTGCCTATTTACATTTGGTTCTATTGGCCATCATTTCTGTATTTCTCCTCAGTCAATTTTACATTTTGCAACTAATTAGTCCAAATAAACGTAACAAAACTGCTTTAATGGTTATTTTATTTGGCATATTTATGAATGAAGTGGTTCTAGG
The DNA here is from genome assembly GCA_037127575.1 of Bacteroidota bacterium. Taxonomy (GTDB): domain Bacteria; phylum Bacteroidota; class Bacteroidia; order B-17B0; family Aurantibacillaceae; genus Aurantibacillus. Next base: position 3,503 of record JBAXXZ010000168.1, read on the forward strand.
CCTACAAGGAGTGGCATCATTTAGCAACTTGCCAATTCTTTACATTAATCAAGTACTGCTCATTATTGGCCTCGTCATTTTTATTGGCCTCATTTCCTTAAATTTCTACCAAACAAAATACCCGGCAATAAACACCAACAATTAGACATCATTTATCTTTTTGCATTTTCACTATTTTTCAATTTTATGACTTGAATCATATTTTGTTTTCACCAATGTAATTATTTTTACAAAAACATTATTTATGAAAAAATCATATTATTTTATGGTGACAACAGTGGCGTTGGCGCTGCTTTCATGCGGTACAGGAACACAGCCAAGCACAGAAAACAACACCGGCCAAAATGAAGTAAAAAATGAATCAGTAACAGTGGGTCAATCAGGCGTTCATGATGAAACATCCAAACCAAACATAGTTCAAACAGCATTAGGCAGTAAAGACCATACCACTTTGGTTGCAGCTGTAAAAGCGGGCGAATTGGTAGATGCATTGAGCAATGCCGGTCCATTTACGGTGTTTGCTCCTACAAATGCCGCATTTGCAAAATTACCTGCCGGAACAGTAGAGGGATTGTTAACACCCGAAAAAAAACCTGATTTAATCAATATACTAGAATACCACACATATGTTGGCTCATTAAAAATAGAATACATGCAAGATGGGCAAGACTTTGAAATGGTGAATGGCGGTAAGGTAAAAATTACCAAAAAAGATGGTAAAGTATTTGTGAACGGCTCAGAAATTGTAGCTTCAATAGCCACATCCAACGGAATGATTCACGTCATTAACGATGTGTTGCTACCTAAATAGAAATACATTTAATCAAACGAATTAGCTTATGATTTGTCGGACCACTAAAATTATTTAAGCTTACTCTAAAACCGCATATAACTTTTTCATTTTGATTCGGTTTGTGATTAAATAAAAGGCGACCATAAGTCGCCTTTTTTTTGTACTTATATTTGCTTAAGAGTCGTGTCTATTGAATAACTTTAATTTACAATGTACCATTAAGTTCATTTAAACATTTTAATCTGCATTACTGTGCTGATGCTTTGTGCACGTTGTTTAATTGTATCAGCATTCTCTCCCTCAAATAGTTCATCAACTGTATCATTAAAAAGTTTATTCCATTGGGTAAAATCATTCACCGTAAAAGCATGTTTTAGATGTACAGCCAAATGTTGTTGCATTGGGTTACCGGAGTAATGCCCACTGTAAAACAAAATATTATCCCAAAAATCATACATCACAGGTAAGTGTTTTTCCCAATTTACATGAACAACATCCAGAAAAAAGTGACCAATGGTTTTGTCTGTTTTTACTTTTTCATAAAACTGATTAACGAGTGTTTCGATATCCTTTCTGTTTTCAATGTCTTTTTTCATGGCTATAAATCCCTCCGTTTAAATTTGATAAGTGAAACAATGAATGGTACCATGGTCCATAATAACAGTATAACCAACACAATAGATATGGCAAGATCGGTGCCAAAATATTGTTTAAAGATGGCCCCTGTATAGCCCATCATGGCCGACACATCTAAATGCATTAAGATTAAAATTCGTGATAAATCAATGGGATTTAAAGCGCTAAAGATTACCATAAATTTCTCAATTGGGTAATCAGAAAATTGAAATAGCAAAAACAAAACCATTCCATCAAACAACAGTGCGAAAAATAACCAAAGCATGATGGCCATCCCAATTCCCTTTGCCTTATCGCGTGTAAAAACAGAACTTAAAAAAGCCAGAGCAACAAAAATGGTGGTTATTAATACGCCTATCAAAATCATGATTAATCCTACATCCAATGGCGCATAAATAAGCAGTGGGATACCGGCTCCAATTACAAACGACAATACAAATGCAAATAC
>JBAXXZ010000169.1:0-5379 GCA_037127575.1 Bacteroidota bacterium
GTAAATGTACCAATAAAAATCGGAAGATTGGCATGCAATTCGGAGTATTTAATCAAAGAATAAAACATAAATATCTTCTGAATACTACTGAATTTGATGTTTTGGCAGACTTGTAAATTTTTTGGCATAAAATTGTAAAACTAATTAACAGCGATAATCTTAGAAGTTGTTATTAGGGAAACAAAAAAAATTAAAGCAAATAAACGGCCATTTAATTTTAATTTGGAATATTGATTCTGATTTTTTTACGCCTAAATGATAATTATCAGGAACGATTTTTTCAGGCGTTTTTTGTCGCTTTCAGATTCCCAATTGCGCAAAAAAAATGTTTTGTGTATTGTTTTATTTGCTATATGGCTTTAAATCCTTGGAGACAACCTTTCATCCCATACATCTCTTTTTCACCAAAACATATAGTCCTAATGTATTTGTATGTATCAACATAGTCATAAAACTAATCACCTCAACAAATAAATATTTCAACTTCCTATGAACCGAATGCCATCGCACGAATTCACGCAAGCAGATGACCCCATGTTTATATATTCGAGTATCTTTGCTTAAAGCAAACAGTGATGATTAAAACAGAAACTAAATTTAGGGTGCGATATGCCGAAACCGACCAAATGGGTTATGTGTATTATGGACGTTATGCCGAATATTTTGAAGTGGGTAGGGTGGAAGCCATGCGATTGTTAGGCTTTAGTTACAAAGATGTTGAGGAAAAAGGCATCCTAATGCCTGTTATTGAATTAAATATCGTGTATAAAAAACCGGCTTTTTATGATGATGAAATTACACTCATTACAAAATTATTGGAAATGCCCAAAGGCTACCGCATTAAATTTGAATACGAAACCAAAAACGCAAACAACGACCTACTTAACACCGGAATGGTGACTTTGGTTTTTATTGATAAAAACACCAATAAAATGGTGAAAGTGCCCGATTGGTTTCAGCAAGGATTATTGCCTTTTTTTGAAGGCAATCCTTAAATTTTCGTATTTTCGCTGTCTTATTTAAACCAAATGTTGGTGAGCAAAAAAATTCAAATGGTCGACCTTAAAGGTCAGTACCAAAATATTAAAAATGAAATTGATTCAGGCATTCAGCAGGTCATCGATTCAACCGCTTTTATTAATGGGCCCGCAGTAAAAGATTTTCAAAAATCTTTGGAAGCGTATCTACACGTTAAACATGTAATTCCTTGCGCAAATGGAACCGATGCTTTGCAGATTGCCATGATGGCATTGGGTTTAAAGCCGGGTGATGAAGTCATCACGGCCAGTTTTACCTATGTTGCCACGGCCGAGGTTATTGCCTTGTTGGGTTTAATACCTGTATTGGTAGATGTGAACCCCGATACTTTTGACATCGATATTGATGCCATTGAAAAAAACATTGGCCCTAAAACCAAAGCCATTGTGCCTGTGCATTTATTTGGTCAGTGTGCCGACATGGAAAAAATAATGGCCCTTGCGAACAAGCACAATTTATATGTGATTGAAGATGTAGCACAGGCCATGGGCGCAGATTACACTTTCTCTAACGGCAAAACAGCCAAGGCCGGCACAATTGGTCACATTGGTTGTACCTCTTTTTTTCCAAGTAAAAATTTGGGCGCATACGGAGATGGCGGCGCCATGTATACTAGCGACGATGAATTGGCAAAAAAATTGCGTATGGTTGCACACCATGGACAAAGTATTCAATACCACCATGATGTTGTGGGTGTTAATTCACGCCTCGATACCATTCAAGCAGTGGTATTAAATGCCAAATTAAAACATCTCGATGCCTATGCCGCTGCCAGGAATGCCGCAGCTACTTATTACGACAAAGCACTTGCAAATCATCCAAAATTAAAAACACCGGTACGCGCTAAAAACTCAAACCACGTCTTTCATCAGTATACACTGCAATTACAAGATATTGATAGAACAGCATTACGCGAACAATTGGCTGAAAAGGGCATCCCATCAATGATTTATTATCCCATTCCACTGCACATGCAAAAAGCATTTGCAAGCGAGCGATACAAGCAAGGCGATTTTCCTGTGACTGAAAATTTGTGTGCTTCGGTATTGTCATTGCCCATGCACACCGAATTGGAGGAAGAAACCTTGCAATACATTACAGAAACATTTTTACAATTAATAAAATAAGTAGACTACAAATATGAAAATTGTTGTTATTGGAACAGGTTATGTTGGATTGGTTACCGGCACTTGTTTTGCCGAGGTTGGCGTTGATGTAACTTGCGTGGATATTGATCAAAAAAAGATTGACAATTTAAACAAAGGCATATTACCAATTTATGAACCGGGCTTGGAAGAAATGCTTTTGCGCAATACCCAAAAGCATCGTCTGCATTTTTCAACCTCATTAAAAGATGGTATCAAAGATGCCGAAGTGGCCTTTATTGCTGTGGGTACACCACCCGATGAAGACGGTTCTGCTGATTTAAAATATGTGTTAGCTGTTGCTGCAGGCATTGGTGAGCATATGCAAAAACCTTTGGTAATAGTTACTAAATCTACCGTACCGGTTACCACTGCCGAAAAAGTGCGTAAAGCTGTTCAAGTTGAATTGGACAAACGTAATAGCAAATTGGATTATTACGTGGCTTCAAATCCTGAGTTTTTAAAGGAGGGTGCTGCCATTGATGATTTTATGAAACCCGATCGTATTGTGGTTGGTACCGATCGTGTGGAAGCCGAAGACATCATGCGTAAATTGTACAAGCCATTTTTGTTAAACGGACATCCAATTATTTTTATGGATATTCCAAGTGCTGAAATGACGAAGTACGCAGCCAACGCAATGTTGGCCACCAAAATTAGTTTCATGAACGACATCGCCAATTTGTGCGAAATAATGGGCGCCGATGTAAACATGGTGCGCAAAGGCATTGGCAGCGATGGACGCATTGGGCCGAAATTTATTTACCCGGGCGTTGGATATGGCGGCAGTTGTTTTCCAAAAGATGTAAAGGCCTTGATTAAAACAGCCAAAGAACAAAAATACAATATGCGCATTTTAAATGCGGTAGAAGAAGTAAACGAAGCACAAAAAGAAGTGTTGTTTAATAAAGTCATCACGCATTTTAATAATAATTTGAAAGGAAAAACTTTTGCATTGTGGGGTTTGTCATTTAAACCCAAAACAGATGATATGCGCGAAGCACCAAGTTTGGTGATCATTGAAAAATTATTGAAGGCGGGCGCTTCTGTGGTAGCTTACGATCCTGTTGCTATGCACGAAGCACAGCGCATGTTAGGTGATACCATTGCCTATTCAACTGATATGTACGACACCTTAAATCAAAGTGATGCCTTGTTAATCGTAACCGAATGGCCCGAATTTAGAGCCCCGGATTTTGATGAAATGAATACGCGTTTAATCAACAAGGTTATTTTCGACGGTAGAAATATTTTTGATTACAAAGACATGAAAGCCATTGGTTATGATTACTATTGCATTGGTATTAATACTCACACCAAAAAATAATATTTAATTCACTGAAGTTTTACCATAAATTTCAAAACATTAGACATGAGTCAAAAAAGAATTTTAATAACAGGTGCTGCAGGCTTCTTAGGCTCACATTTGTGCGATCGTTTTATTAAAGAAGGCATGCATGTAATTGCCATGGATAATTTAATTACAGGCGATTTAAAAAACATTGAACATTTATTTAAGCTCGAAAATTTTGAGTTTTATCACCATGATGTTTCGAAATTTATTCATGTACCGGGGCATTTGGATTACATCCTGCATTTTGCTTCACCTGCCAGTCCAATTGATTATTTAAAAATTCCAATCCAAACTTTAAAGGTATCATCTCTTGGCACACACAATGTATTGGGTTTGGCCAGAGTTAAAAAGGCCCGCGTTTTGGTGGCGTCTACTTCTGAAGTATATGGCGATCCACATGTGCATCCGCAAACCGAAGAATATTGGGGTAATGTAAATCCTGTTGGTCCTCGCGGTTGTTATGATGAAGCCAAACGTTTTATGGAAGCCATCACCATGGCTTATCACGAAGTACACCACGTTGAAACAAGAATCATCCGAATCTTTAATACTTATGGACCACGCATGCGCCTTAACGACGGACGTGTATTACCAGCTTTTATAGGTCAAGCTTTGCGTGGCGAAGATTTAACCATGTTTGGTGACGGCAGTCAAACACGCAGTTTTTGTTATGTGGATGATTTGGTGGAAGGTATTTACCGATTGTTAATGAGCAATTACCATTTGCCTGTGAACATTGGTAATCCGAGCGAAATCACTATAAAAGAATTTGGCGAAGAAATTTTAAAATTAACCGGCGCCAATCAAAAATTAATTTCATTGCCTTTACCAAAAGATGACCCTAAACAGCGTCGACCGGATATTAGCAAAGCCATTGAGGTTTTAGGTTGGGAACCAAAAGTGAGCAGGGCCGAAGGTTTAAAAATTACTTTCGAATATTTTAAATCACTGAGCAAAGACGATTTAAATAAGGTAGAACACCGCACGTTCGCTTAATTATTTTCCTGTTTCGTATTTTTCAATGATACGTCTTACCAACTTGTGGCGAATCACGTCACTGTTATCCAATTCTACAAAACTAATGCCTTCAACCTTTTTAAGCAGTCGAATGGCTTGCAACAAACCACTGGGTTGTTTACTCGGTAAGTCAATTTGTGTAACGTCGCCGGTTACAATAAACTTAGCATTAGCACCCATACGTGTTAAAAACATTTTCATCTGACTTTCAGTCGTGTTTTGGGCCTCATCCAAAATTACAAAAGCATTGTCGAGCGTGCGACCCCTCATGAAAGCCAAAGGCGCAATTTGAATCACGCGGTTTTCAACGTATTGGTTGAGTTTATCGCTTGGCACCATGTCGGCCAATGCATCGTATAGTGGCTGCATATAAGGATCAAGCTTCTCTTTTAAGTCTCCAGGTAAAAAGCCAAGGTTTTCTCCTGCTTCAACTGCAGGGCGGGTTAAGATTAAGCGTTTTACTTCCTTGTTTTTTAAAGCTCTCACGGCCAAAGCAACCGCGGTGTAGGTTTTTCCGGTACCGGCAGGACCAATGGCAAACAGCATATCGTTTTTTGATATATCGCCAAGCATCTTCTTCTGGTTTTCGGTTTTGGCCTTAATCACCAAGCCGTTGTTGCCAAATAAAATAATGTCCGAATTCAAGGCATTTTCTTTGTTCTCAATTAGGTTATCGCCTGTTTGCCCCAATAAACGTTCAATAGCAGCGTCGGTTAACACGCCTGTTTTAAGGAAGTGTTCACTTAAAAGTTGTAACTTTTTCTCGAAGCTGGCAATCTCCGATTTTTCGCCCAACACCTTTAAGGAGTAACCACGCGCCACCAG
>JBAXXZ010000170.1:0-5337 GCA_037127575.1 Bacteroidota bacterium
ATTTTTACTCCCTGAAAGACATCAAAAATGGGGAATCATTCGTGATGCTAAAAAAATGATTACCAATGCATAGAAGCTGATGTATACAAGAATCTGAGTCATTCGAAATATGTAATTTCCTTGCCGCGTATCTATTGGCCACTTTTGAAAATCTAAAAATATTGTCCTTAACAACCGCATATACATTCATGGTGTCATCTAAACATAATTCCGTTATTTCATTAAGCGATTTGTGTAAGTTCTCCGAAATGTCATTAAATCCCAGGACTTGAATAGCACTGTCATTTCGCAACTTATATAGTTTAGAGCTCGAATTAACAAACCACAGCTCTCCTCTATCATTCTCAAACAATGCCGTGATACGCCTATCTCTAAGATGCAAATTATTTAAACATGTTTTGAATTCAATGCCATTATATTTGAGTGTACAGTACTTTGAAAAAATCCAAATATATCCTTCTTTATCTTGGTGAATCTTTGAAATTTCATTGGATAATAAACCATTCTTGCCGGTATAATTTTCAAACTTTAAAGATTGCGCAAAGATTTTCATGGACAAGCTGCCCAAAAAAACAATTAAAATGAAAACAAATTTCCATTTTAAAATCTTAGTGACTATGTCAACAGTCCTTAAAATAAATTGAAAATCTAATAATGAATGAATTGAGTTTATTCAAATTTATCATTTTTTTCAAAAAAATTAAAATTTGTGGAATATTTCCTATAAACGGGTGGTTGTTAAACAAATTATCCTATGTGCGGTTTTCAATTTAATGCATATGGGAATAATTTTACTACCAAACAAAACCAATTTTACTAGTCGATTTCGTGTATAAAATTATTCCTGTATAACCTATAAATACTGCAAAAATTTAAATCAATTAAATATTAACCCATAAAAAACAAGATTATGAAAAAAGAAGCTAAACCCATTTTTAACCAATTGAAATTTTCAAATACTCTTTTTGCTCTGTCGTACCATAAACTACTTTACCTTTTTGCTCTAATCTATTCTTTATCCTCTGGTTTCACATGTCAAGCACAGTCGTGGGATTTAAACTTAAACACCATTAATAAACCAAAATTTTCAAAACTAGGGACACTTAGCGATGATCCCATTAATTTTTACACCAATGGTTTTGAGCGTTTAACCATAGGCAATGACGGCAGCCTCAGGGTGAACAGTTTTGTCGGTCAAAATAAGCGTTTTTTACAAACAGATGAAGACGGGAACATTTTCCCATGGCTTGGCGACCCCAACTTTTCGAATTATGTGCTTTATGGCGATGGTCAATGGAAGCTTAGTCCCTTTTCCGTTAATAATAATCTCATTTTCTTTCCAAACAATACTAGAATTGGTATAGGGACAAATGCTCCGGAAACAGATTTAGATGTTGTTGGAAACATTAAAGTATCAAACACTGTGCAAATTGGAAAACAGATAAATCTTGGTGAAGGTTCTCAATTTGCAAGTTTTCGTTTTTCAATAGGCAATTCAAATATGCCGAATTTATTGAGTTTTAATGTACTTAACCGTAAGTCAGGATCCACAGGATTAGGAAACACTGACAATAACGGAGTTGATGACCCCGACCCACTTCCGGATTTGTCATGCTTAAATGGAAATATCAGTACAGTAAATTCATTTAATAATGTTGTTTCGGTATTTGCACCTTACAACAGCACTAGTGTAGGAAATATTAATGTCGGTCACAATGGCTTAAACGCCTTTATTGAAACCCAAGGGACCAATACAACCTTACAAAACGGTAGTGTTGGAAATTTACTCATCAATTCTCGATGCGATCGCAACGTGTATTTCTTTTCCGACAATGGAAATCCTTTCTCAACTAGTCAAAGTAAAATTATGTCGGTACACGGTCGCTTTAATTTAACCGACATGATGCAAATAGGAAATCCTTCATTTACCAGCTTTATGGAAATAGCCAGTAAGTTATACGTTTTCGCATCTGGTGTACAAGACGGCGTAAAAGTCCGACATGGCGGTGCTTCAGGCGGAGCTGCTTTTAGAGCAATTGAGTTGTCTGATGCCGAAAAGGGTCTTTCGGTTTTTCGAGGCAACCAATCGTCAGATGGCAACGAAATGTTCAGTGTTCAAGGCGATGGCCTTACTGTTATTTCACCAATAAATACCAAAGCCTTATCCATTCTCAAAAACAACAACGAAACTTTTTCAATTAATAAAGATGGTTACACTGAAATTAAAGTATACTCTCCCACCGGAATGCCTAACAATAGAGTATTAAGCGTGATAGATCAATCAGCCAATCGCGATTTATTTGCAATTAAGAGCAATGGTAAAGTTTATGCCAGAGAGATTGAAATCAATCTACTACAAACATTTCCGGATTATGTTTTTGCCGACAACTACAAGCTAATGAGCTTAAATGAATTGGATGACTTCATCTCTAAAAACAAACATTTACCGGGTTTCGAAAGTGCTAAGTATTATGAAAAAAATGGCCTCAATGTAAATGAAATGCTCGTTAAACAACAGGAGAAAATCGAAGAGTTAACGCTCTATATCATTCAATTGGAAAAGAAAATGAATAACCATTAAAACTTAAGTCCATGAAAAACAAAACCCTTTTTGTTGCAATTGTAGCAATTGCAATAGGCTCACCTTTGTTGTCACAAACCAAAAAAAAATTAGAATTAAATTACGACAATTCCGGCAACCTTATTGAACGCAAAACTCTGGCAATTCAACTCAGCGAATTTTCAAGAAACACCATTCCGGATTCAAGCAATCGTATCACGCAATTCAACATTTCGCCCATTCCCACCAATAATGTTTTAAATATTGAAAGGGAAAAGACAAGTAAAAACAACATTTCAAAAATTGAGTTGTTTTCGTTATCAGGACAATTGATACAAAGCAAATCCTGTGAATTAACTTCCACCAGCATGCTAGACGTCCATGACATTAAAAGCGGTCTCTACATGCTTGTTATTTCACTTTCTAATAACCAACGAGAAATTCATAAAGTAATTATTAATGATTAGCATTTGAAACAACCATGAATATCAAAATATTTTTTCAACTCACATTAATTTGCATCGGTACAGGCGTATATGCACAACTAAATAACGTTAACCATATTGCCTTTCCTCCCACGCCAAATCCACCTTTATCTGCAGTTCATTACACGCGCGCGGCACAAACAATTAGCCTTCAATGCAATTCAAATAATGCCTTTGCATACGGTTTAACTTCCATGAGCACCAGTGGTTTTTTAAACTTAAGTATCAGTCCTTATCCCAACTTTGTTAGTTCAGCATATTTGGGCTCAGCCATCAATCCAAGGAATAATTCATGCGGGGTGACGCCAAATTTAGACATTACAAAACCTGTTGGCGAAACAGCGGGACAGTTTAATGTCTCTGCAAATGGTGCTGCTACATATGAAATTCCAATTCAAATATCACCCGGCACCAATCAAATCCAACCGGCTTTGAGCATTTCTTATAATAGCCAAGGTGCACTTGGATTACTTGGTATTGGTTGGAATTTAAATGGTTTATCGGCGATTTCCCGTTCAAATAAAATCCCGCTAACAGATGGAAAATTTATCGGCCCATTATTAAATCAATCAGATGTTTTTGCTTTAGATGGCAATCGACTATTTGCTTCAAATGGTGTATATGGTTCAGCCAACACTAATTATTATACAGAACAAGAATCATTTGCAACAATCACATCTTATGGAAGCTTAGGTAATGGTCCTGAAAAATTCGAAATACAAGACAAAAATGGCAACATCATTCAGTTTGGTTATACTGCCAATGCACGTTTACAGGGGTCAGGCAACATCACAGCAATGTCGTGGTACAAAAACAAATTTACAGATGAATTTGGTAATTACATGGATTACTATTACAAACAACTCAACGGTGAATTAGTAATAGATGAAATTAGATACACCGGCAATGCAAATGCAGGATTACAGACATACAACAGAGTAAGCTTTGACTACATTCCACTGGCTGAGAGTAATGCATCCTATTTAAATGGTGCAGAGTTTAAACAAACGCAATTACTAAAAGAAATTACATGTTGGGCCGGTACAAATATTTTTAAGAAATACACTTTCGAATATGAATGGAAGGAAGGCACTTACTTAGCAATGATTAAAGAAACTGATGCCAATGGCCTAGAACTAAATCCAATCTTTTTTTGTTACGAAAATCCAGACGATTTGCGAGGCGTGAATACAAATACCCAAAGTCTTAACACCAATTTCACAACCAATGATTATATTGATATGATTAACATTCCGGCTGATTTTAATGCCGATGGTTTTTCAGATTTTGCTTGTTTCAATCCAAGTGCCGGCCGACTTAGGATTTATCAAAATAATTTCGTTAACACATTCAATTCAAACAGCAATTCAATCGGCTTTTCGAAGGTATTCGACAATCCCGTACAAGTTGGAACCAATGAATTAATGTTGAGTTCGTGCATCACTGATGTAAACAAGGATGGCAAGCAAGAACTTTATTGTATTTTTTCACCAAGTATGTATGTATCCTACGGTTCACTATACAGCAATCAGTATTATGTACTTAAGGCTTCTTACGACATTAATAACAATGTAGTTGTGAGCAATGAAGGTACCTACTACACATCAAATGTTTTTAATTTACAAGCCACACCTAGTCCATTTATGTTTAATGTGCAAGACTACACAGGCGACGGATTCAACGATCAACTAAAAATTGACAATGAATCCATTACACTTTATAATGGCCTAAATACTTATTCATTTGCCTTGCCCAACACCATTAATACATTTGCTCGACCTTTCAATTATGATAATGATGGTATTCCGGAGTACATCATCAATACCGACAATGGCACTTCATTAAGTTGCTATTTTGTTAAATTTAATGGCAGTGCCTTAACGGCGATTCCCGGCGCTTCCTATACCATTCCGTTTTCAAATAACGGCCTTTTACAAAAAAACTTACTGAAGCACATCAGTTTTGGTGATTTAAATGGTGACGGCATCGACGACATTTTATATATGGATGAATACAACGCAACATTGTCGGTGCGATACGGCAATGGCCTTGGATTTTTAACACCAAAACCAATTTCTTGCTATACTTCTTTAAATGTGAACAATGCATTCGACATCAGTTGTGTGGATTTAAATGCGGATGGCAAAATGGATATTATGATTAACGAACAAATTGGCAGCAGCAATGCAACCAACTATTACTCCTACTTATCTTTTGGTGATGTCATGCTAAAAGGTGGATCCTATCAGGGCAATTGGCAAGTTGGAATGGCTACAAAGACATATTTTAATT
>JBAXXZ010000171.1:0-5324 GCA_037127575.1 Bacteroidota bacterium
TGCCAAGAAATATAAAATGTAACCCAAGAAAATTAGGATATTTTCGAAATATTTTCTAATCACCTGAATATCAGAAAAATAAAAATTGGTTAAGGCTTCTAATTTGAATAAAGTTGTTTGATTTTAAAATATTTTTTTAAAAGAGGTTACCTTTAAACAAAAAAGGGATTAATGAGAACCAATCCAATGTTGAAAGCTAAAGGGCAGTTTACAGATTCGGAGTTTATTGAGGGCTTGAGAACTGGCAGTAGCGCGGTATTGGAGGGGCTTTATAAAAAGTATTATCAATTCGTTCTTAAACTTATTATTAATAACAATGGTTCGCAGGAAGCGGCTGAAGACATTTATCAAGAAACGATCATCATCGTTTATGAAAATGTTCAAAAAGAAAATTTTGAATTAAGCTGTCAATTGCAAACATATATTTATTCGATTGCGAAACGTTTATGGTTAAAGCAATTGAGGAATAACGGAAAGACCTTTCTTTTTAAAGAAGACGAAGAAAATGAGTTGGCAGATGTTAGTGAAGAGATTTTAAATTACGAGGAAAGGGAAAGCGAACTAGAGAAAATGAATAAAAGTTTGGCGGCACTTGGTGAGCCGTGTGCCACATTGTTAAAGGACTTTTATATTGCAAAAATGAATATGGACGATATTGCTGAAAAATTTGGTTATACCAATTCAGACAATGCCAAGAATCAGAAGTACAAATGTTTACAAAGATTAAAGAGACAATTTTTTGAAAATACAATAGAACTAGATTAGGCCATGAAGAGAAACGTAGAATTATTTGAAGATTATTTGAACTGCACTTTAAATGACCATGAGCGCCATGCATTTGAGCAACGCTTAGAGGAAGATGAAACATTTAAAAAAGCATTTGAGCAGCATAAAAATTTGGTTGATGTTTTAGAAAGAAGCGAAAAAAAGACCAGTTTTAAAAAGCAACTAAAAAACATTCATGCCAAGGCATTTGGAATGAATACCAAAATTATTCCTTTAGGGGAAGAAACATTTGCCCGTAAGCATGGTAAAACCATCGCCGTTGCAGCGAGTACCGCTTTGTTTGCGGTGTTCAGCACTGTTGCCGTTTTAAGCACCGGGGGTTATTTGCTCAAAAAACAAAGCAACCAAATTACAGAGTTAAAACGCGACGTAATGCAACTACAAGCGTCAAACAATGGTATTGTGGAAGGCATTATAGAAGGAAACAAAGCCAGGTATGCGCCAGCCAACATTGAGGGCAGTGCGTTTGCTTTAAATAATGATGGTTTTATTATCACCAGCTTTCACTTAATTAATGGTGCCGACAGTATTTTTATTCAGAACGCAACAACCGACAGGGTTTTAGCCAATTTGGTATTTAGTGACCCTAAATTAGACATGGCTATTTTGAAAGTAAGTAATGATACTATCACAAAAAACTGGCAAGTGCCTTTTAGTTTAAATGATAGAAAAATTGAAATCGGCGAAAAGGTTTTTACATTGGGATATCCTAGAAATGAAATGGTTTATGGAGAGGGTTCATTAAGCTCTTTGAGCGGACTTAACAATGATACGTGCATGGTTCAAATATCAATTCCTGTGAATCCGGGTAATAGCGGAGGCCCTTTATTGGATGAGAACGGCAACATCATAGGTGTTATTCGCGGAAAGGTAACCAACGCCGAGGCTACCGGCTTTGCCATTAAGGCAAAAGACCTTATTCGCGCCATTAACATGCAATCTGAAAAAACGGAGCAAAAAGTGAACTTAAAAACCGGTCGTCAAAAGTTCAAGCCTAGTAAAAGAACCGATCAGATTAAGAAAATCAATCCCTACGTGTTTAACGTAATGGTTTATAAAGGCGAATAATCTTTTTTTAAACAAATCTAAAGATTTGATAATTAGCTTATTAACTCGTAATGAACAGCTAATCAACCGATTAGTAACAGGGGAATTCTAAATCATTTTATACAAAAAACAAATAATAGTTAAAAAGGAAAGTTATTAACAATTTTATTGTTAGATTAGCAGTCCCAACCACCACACCATGTTTGAAATACTAAAACACTTTGAAAGCAAATACGGCACTCTTAAGAAAAAAGGATTGCGTATAGAAGGTTTATCAATGATTGACCCAAAAAGAAAAAAACATGTGATCATGGTGAGCAAGCCATTCATTTTTGATAACCGTCAATTGCCTAAAACTTATGAGGGACTAGACATTAAATCAAAGATTGAAGGTGTATTGCCAAAAGAATTTGCCTTTAATAAAGACGCTGTAAAAAAAGAATATGTTTGGGCGCCAATTAAATTTGAAAAATATGTTGATCGCTGCTCAGAAGAAATTCGAAAACAATTCGGAAATCCGTTAATGACGCGTCAAGAGATGTTAGATGCATTAGCGTTTGGAAATTTTGAAGAACACAAGAAAAAAAGCTTACAATTAATGAAAGATGGAAAAATCCCTCCATTTAAAATGAACTAGCTGTTTTTTGTTTTGAGAATAAGTAACAAGTTGTCATAATTAAGGGTTAAACAATAAGTTGCTTTGGTTAAAAGTCGGTTGGTTACCGACTTTTTTTATGCCCAATAATATGGAAAGACAACATTCATCATTGGCAAGCAAGCTAGAAACCCGATTCAATTGAGATTTAAGCCAGCATTGGATTAAAGAATTTGTTCCAAAATGGTTCTGAAAGCCACATACTTTCCTTCAAACTTTTCTTTGTATTCGGCCTGAAGACCGGGGGCGAAGTTTTTTTGATAATATTCAATGTCTACGATTTCTAAAAAGCGATATTGAATTGAGTAGGTGTGGCCTTCATCATCAACAAACAGCACTTTAAGCATGCTATTGTCAACAAAGCAGCCTGTTTTCATCACATCTGGAATGTGTTTTTCTTGCATCCAGCGAAGCCAATCGGCGTGTGCTTCCTCACTAATATTTACTGTGACGTTATAAATGTACATTCACACGAATATAAATATAATTCAAACAATGGCACAAAAAATTCGGGCTAAAAACCGTGGTATAATATTTGTAATTTTGTAAATATGAGAATTAATTTTGTTCAAGAATTACGATGGAGAGGTCTTTTGCAAGACATCATTCCGGGCACGGAAGAATTATTGGAAAAAGAAGTGGTAACAGGATATATCGGTTTTGATCCTACTGCCGACTCCTTGCACATAGGCAGTTTGTCGCAAATACTTACATTGATGCGTTTGCAGAAGGCCGGCCATAAACCAATTGCCTTAATTGGCGGGGCAACCGGCATGGTGGGCGACCCTAGTGGAAAATCGGCAGAAAGAAATTTATTAGACGAGGAGACCTTAAAGAAAAATATTGAAGGCCAAAAAAAGCAATTGGAAAAATTTTTGGATTTTAATTCTTCGGCAAATGGTGCCGAGTTGGTGAATAATTTGGATTGGATGAAAGAAGTGTCCTTTCTTCATTTTATCAGGGATATTGGCAAACACTTAACCGTTAGTTATATGATGGCAAAAGATTCGGTCAAAAACAGGCTCGAAACAGGCATGAGTTTTACTGAGTTTAGTTATCAATTATTACAGGCATTCGACTTTTATACCTTGTATCAAAACAAAAACTGCAAATTACAAATGGGCGGTTCTGATCAGTGGGGAAACATTACCAGCGGCACAGAGCTCATAAGGCGCAAGGCGGGAGGAGAAGCCTTTGCCTTAACCACGCAATTAATAAAAAAATCGGATGGTGGTAAATTTGGTAAAACCGAAACAGGAAACATTTGGTTGGATCCTAAAAAAACATCGCCCTATCGTTTTTATCAATTTTGGATTAATACCACCGATCATGATGCGAAGAATTATATAAAGTTTTTTACTTTTTTGGATGAATCAAATGTCAATCAATTGATTGAAGAACATGATAAAAATCCCGGCACCAGAATTTTGCAGAAAGCTTTGGCCAAGGAATTAACTGTTTTGGTTCACAATGAAAGTGAGTATGAACAGGCAGTAGAAACTAGCAAAGTGTTATTTGACGGCGACATTCAACAATTGTCTAAACTTAGTGAAGAAACATTTTTAGATATATTTAACGGGGTGCCTCAGTTTGTTATTCAGAAAAGTGAACTTGAGAAAGGGATACCTGTATTGGATTTGTTGTCGAGTAACACAGCAATTTTTCCAAGTAAAGGTGAGGCCAGGAAAATGATTGTTGGTGGCGGAATAAGCATCAATAAAACAAAAATAGAATCGCATGAATTGATGGTGGACACAGCATTTTTAATCAACCACAAATACATTATTTTACAAAAAGGGAAGAAAAATTATTTTCTCTGCAACATCGCGTAATATGGCATTAAAGCAAAGCCAAAATTTGAGGTTATCACAAAAGATGTTGCCACAGCAAATTCTTTTGATGAAGCTATTGCAATTGCCGACACTTGCTTTAGAGGAGAGGATAAAGGAGGAGCTTGAAGAAAATCCTGCGCTTGAAGAAGATGGCGATAATGCTGCAACTGAAGAAGAATTAAATACCAACGAAGATGAACCAATTTCGGCAGAAGATGAAACGGAAGAGTCGCTGGATTTAAATGATGAAGATGGAAAAATAGAGCCCAACGATGTTGTGATGGAAGATTATATGGATGACGAGGAATTGGATTCATATAAATATGAAGTGGTGAATAAAGGGCAAGATGATGATTCACGAGAATTTGTGTTGGCTGAAGGCATAGGGTTTAAGGAAACTTTGGAGCAACAACTGGGCTTAAAAGACACCAATGAGCAGGAATATACAATTGGTATTTATTTGATAGGATGCATTGACGAAGACGGATATATTAGACGGGAACTGGAATTAATAGTGGATGATTTGGCTTTTAATTATAACATCAACACCAATTTAAAGGAAGTAGAAAATGTTTTGGCTTTAATTCAAACCTTTGATCCACCGGGTATTGCGGCAAGAAATTTACAAGAGTGTTTGTTAATTCAATTACATAGAAATCCGGAGCAAACAAAAGAAGTGATCGCGGCCATTGAGATCGTAAAACATCACATGGATGAATTTTCAAAGAAGCATTATGAAAAAATCACCAAAAGATTAAACATTGATAATGAGGATTTAAAAGACATTATACATGAAATCACACATTTAAATCCAAAGCCTGGTAGCAACGAAACCAAAGACAGTAATTATAGTGCGGTGGT
This sequence comes from Bacteroidota bacterium, assembly GCA_037127575.1. Classification (GTDB taxonomy): domain Bacteria; phylum Bacteroidota; class Bacteroidia; order B-17B0; family Aurantibacillaceae; genus Aurantibacillus. The sequence goes on from JBAXXZ010000171.1 coordinate 5,182, forward strand.
GCCTGATTTTATTATTTCAGTGAATGACGGCGTGCCCGAGTTAAGCATTAACGGACGAAATTTGCCGGATTTAAAAATCAACAAGGAATATGTTGAAATGCTGAAGGACTACACCAAAAGCAAGGATAAGAGTATTAAAGAAG
>JBAXXZ010000172.1:0-5317 GCA_037127575.1 Bacteroidota bacterium
GTAATGCTTGTGTCGGGGAGCATGATTGGCTCAGGCATTTTTATTGTGAGCGCCGACATGATGCGCCTTTTGGGCTCCCCATTTTGGGTGCTGATGTGTTGGGTAATTAGCGGTGTGATAACCTTGTTTGCCGCATTAAGTTATGGTGAGTTGGCGGGTATGATGCCTGAAGCGGGAGGCCAATTTATTTATTTAAAAAGGGCTTTTGGCAAACAAACCTCTTTTGTTTATGGATGGACAGTTTTTACCGTAATTCAATCGGGTGTGATTGCAGCCGTGGCAGTGGCTTTTGCCAGATATTTCGGCGTGTTTTTTCCTTTTTTTGATGAAAAAAATGTTTTGTTTACCATTTTTAATTTGTCTGTTTCAAGTACACAAGTTTTAGCTGTGGCCTCAGTGTTTTTTCTTACATGGATCAATACCTATGGTGTAAAAAACGGGAAAATGATACAAGCAGTTTTTACTTCCACAAAATTATTGGCACTGTTTGGACTGATAGTCATTGGTTTTGCATTCGCCTCGTCGCAAGGATATTGGCATAACAATTTGCAATTACCTTTTAACGGACATTTACAGGGGGGATTAAATAACGATGCATTAATTGCCGCACTTGGAGTAGCGCTCATCGGTTCTTTATTTAGTAGTGATGCATGGAACAATGTAACTTTTATTGCAGGAGAAATTAAAACTCCTCAACGAAATATACCTCTTGGATTACTGATAGGGGTATTGATTGTGACGGTTTTATACATTATGGCCAACTTGGCTTATTTTATGTTATTGCCCGCACTTGGACATCCCGAAGGCGCCACGGTGATTGAAAGGGGCATTGCTTATGCCCAAAACGACAGGGTTGGAACCGCCGCCATGTTTCCGATGTTTGGTGATGTATCGGCTTTGATTATGGCCTCCTTGATTGTAATTTCAACTTTTGGCTGTAACAATGGATTAATATTATCAGGCTCGCGCTTGTATTATTCAATGGCAAAAGATGGATTGTTTTTTAAATCCGCAGCCCATTTAAATGCTTATCAAGTGCCTTCCAAGGCATTGTGGTTACAAGCATTTTGGGCATCCGTATTGTGCTTAAGCGGGTCTTATGGCAGCTTATTAAATTATTGCACATTTGCTTCTTTGTTTTTTTATATAGTTACCATTGTTGCTTTGTTTTATTTAAGAAAAGTGGAGCCCGATGCGCCACGTCCATACAAAGCTTTTGGCTACCCCTTTGTACCAGCTTTGTACATTTTAATTGCCGGTGCAATTTGTATTGATTTGTTGATTTATAAACCTACGGATACTTTTTTAGGCCTTTTAATTATGGGCCTTGGAATTCCGATTTATTATTTTTTCAAAAAAAATGTTCAAACGAATACTTGATGAGTATTTTGCATTTAACAAGCAACAACGCAAGGGCTTATTTGTATTGGCCTGCATTTGTTTATTGTTGTTAGTTGTTCGTTTGGTGTATCCATCCTTTATTCATCCGGATGCAATTACTGTTCAGAATTTACCTGTTTTGCCGATGGATACAAATGCAGGCGACATCACTAGCTATAAAAAGAAACCCTCTAAACTAATACCTGAAACATTTATTGATGATTTAAAACCTGAAGTTTTGTTTGGTTTTAATCCCAATACAGTAAGTGAAGCAGATTTAATTCAACTGGGGTTTAAGAAAAAAACAGCGAAAACTTTTTTAAAATTTCGACAAAGGGGATTTGTTTTTAAGCGGAAGGAAGATTTAAAAAAGGTGTATGGTGTGTCGGATGCATTGTATAATTCGCTTGAGGTTTATATCAATATTCCCAATCAAAATGTGTATCAACCATCAACAAAAAAGCCAAGGCAAAAAACGGACCTTGATAAAGCCAAATTTGATCAGAAGATAGAATTAAATGCGGCCGATACGGCGCTATTGATGAGAATAAAACTATTGGATGAAAGTTTAATTAAGCACTTGTTAAAGTACCGTAATAAGCTGGGTGGTTTTGTGAATTTGTCGCAATTAAAAGAAGTTTTTGGTTTTGATGAAAAGCGCTGCCAACAGCTGCAAAATTATTTGCGGATTGATCAATCATTGATTCGAAAAATAAATCCAAATCAAAGCACGCTGTATAGCCTAAAAACACATCCTTACATAGGTTTAGAAACGGCGGAAAAAATCATCCATCAACGAAAAACAAAATTAGTGCTTGCCAAGGATATTGCAGAAATAATGAAGGACGCAGAACAATTGAAAAAGCTAATGCCCTATTTGGAATTTGACTAGTGGCATGTCGGCAATTTTATTTAAATTTATAGCTTCTTTAAACGCAAATCAATTACCATGGGGGATAAACAAAGAACCATACAAAAATCTGTTTCAATTACAGGTGTAGGCTTACACACCGGGAAGCCGGTTACTTTAACTTTTAATCCTGCGCCTGAGCACCATTGGCATAAATTTCAGCGCACCGATTTGGAAGGTCATCCCATTATTGATGCAGATGCAGATTTGGTTGTGGATACCTCTCGCGGAACAACCTTGGAGAAGAATGGCGCACGCGTGCACACCACAGAACACGTTTTGGCTGCATTAATAGGATTAGGCATTGATAACTGTTTAATTCAAGTTACCGGTCCTGAAATGCCAATAATGGACGGTAGTTCTATTAAATTTATTGAAATATTAGAAGAGGCCGGTATTGCCGAACAACAAGCCGAAAGAGAGTATTTTGAATTGCTTGAAAATTTAACCTATGAAAATGGGGGCAAAAAAGTGGAAATGCTTGCAGTGCCCCAAGATGATTTTAGGATTACAGTGATGGTAGATTATGGCAGCGAGGTACTTGGTACCCAGCATGCGTCGATGTATAAAATCAGTGATTTTAAAAATGATATTGCGCCTTGTCGCACATTTGTGTTTTTAAGAGAGCTGGAAGCTTTAATACAACACAACCTCATTAAAGGCGGGGATTTGGATAATGCCATTGTTTTAGTCGACAGCGAGCTGCCAAAAGAAAAATTAGATTACCTGCGAAAAGTATTTAATAAACCTGATGTTGAAGTAAAAGGCCGGGGTGTATTAAATAATACCGCATTAAGATTTTTTAATGAGCCTGCTCGGCATAAATTACTCGACATAGTGGGTGATTTGGCCTTGGTGGGGAAAATGTTAAAGATTCATGTGTTGGCTGCTCGTCCGGGCCATGCCGATAATGTGGCTTTTGCCAAAAAAATTAAAGAAATGATTCGTGAGGAAAATATGCGCAAGAGGAAAAACATTCACGAGCCATATAATTTGAACAAAACTCCTTTATACGACATCAATCAAATTCAAAAAATATTGCCGCACCGTCAGCCATTTTTATTCGTGGATAAAATTATGGAGATCAATGAAGATGGTATTGTGGGGGTGAAGAACGTGAGCATGAATGAAGAGTTTTTTAAAGGGCATTTCCCTGAATCCCCTGTATTTCCTGGTGTTTTGCAAATAGAAGCCATGGCCCAAGTGGGTGGAATTTTTGCATTGAGTAAGGTGCCGGATCCGGAAAATTACCTGACCTTTTTCATGAGCATTGATAAGGTGAAGTTTAAAAATCAGGTCGTTCCTGGCGATTCAATTGTTTTTAAATTATCCTTGATGACGCCAATTAGAAGGGGCATTGTTCATATGCGCGGAGAAGCATTTGTGCGTGAAAAGCAAGTGATGGAAGCCGAAATGATGGCCTTGTTATCGAAGGTAAAAGGCAAAGAGGTAAAACAAACAGTTGAAGCAATTTAATATGATTTCTCCTTTAGCAAACGTTCATCCTAAAGCACGCATTGGTAAAAATGTTACCATTGAAGCTTTTGCCACTGTTTATGAAGATGTGGAGATAGGTGATAACACACATATTTATCCAAATGCATTAATTTTCCCTGATACCACCATCGGTTATAATTGCAAAATTTTTCCTGGTGCAGTGATTGGTATTGTGAACCAAGATTTAAAATACAAAGGCGAAAAATCGACAACTGTTATAGGCAACAATACCATCATTCGCGAATACGCAACCATTCATAAAGGCACAGCCGACCGAATGACTACCAAGGTAGGCGATAACAGTTTGATTATGTGTTACACGCATATTGGCCATGATACTATTGTAGGCAATAATGTGATTGTGGCAAACAATGGGAGTTTAGCAGGACATATCACCATCGAAGATTATGTGATTTTAGAAGGAGTGGTGGCCGCACAACAATTTGTGAAAATAGGCGCGCATGCATTTGTTGCGGGCGCTTCCTTGGTGCGCAAAAGTATTCCACCTTATATTCGCGTAGCGCGTGAGCCATTACAATTTATAGGTGTGAACACTATCGGCTTAACACGTCGTGGCTTTGATAAAGAAACCATCAAACAAATTGAAGACATTTACCGTATTATTTTTGTGCGTGGGCATAACATCAGTAATGCACTCGAAATAGTGGAGAATGAAATGCCTAACACGCCAATCAGACAACAAATTGTTGATTTTATCAGAAATCAACCTGATGGAATCATTAAAGGAATCTAAATTTTTATTCAATGAGCATCTCTATTCATCTAAATCAAATTGGTAAAAAATTTGGTCGTGAGTGGATATTTAGAGGCTTAACTGATGATTTGATATCCGGCGAAAAGCTTGTTATTTTAGGCGGTAATGGTTCAGGCAAATCAACCTTATTGCAAGTGATTAGCGGCTTTGTTTCTCCCAATGAAGGCCAAGTACTTTATCATAGATCTGAAGGGGCTGCCGCAACTGCGTTGGATGCTGATAATGTAAAGGATGTTATTTCTCTGGCATCGCCCTATTTGCAATTGGTGGAAGACTTTACGGCCACCGAACTTATTGAGCATGTGGCATTCTTTAAACCGTTTGTGAATCGAATGAGCACGGAACAAATTTTAGACCTTGTAGAATTAACCCATGCCAGGGAAAAATACATCAAACAATTTTCGAGTGGTATGAAACAACGGTTAAGATTGGGTTTGGCGATATTGGCCGACACCCCGGTGTTGCTGTTGGACGAGCCGGTTTCAAATTTGGATAAAAAAGCCATCCAATGGTACCAACAAATGATGACGGAATACGGCAATCAGAAAACCGTTATTGTTTGTTCGAATGCCATTGAAGAAGAGTATTTTTTCTGCAACAAAAAAATTCTTGTTTCAGATTACAAAAAATAACTTATCCGAAGCTATCGGATGGAACGTATTTAACGACCGAGTATGTATATAACCAAATTGGAAGAGTTCAGAGCATTGCAAATAGCAAAGCTGATACTGTGTTATCTCAATTTAGCTATACTT
>JBAXXZ010000173.1:0-5313 GCA_037127575.1 Bacteroidota bacterium
GAAAAGGAAAAGTCAAGCAAAATTTTACTAAACCCTTTTTGTAAAGTCACCACTTCTGTAAATTTGTTCAATTGCATTAAAAGTTCATGTGAGCCATTCGTTCGACTTAAAAGGAGATTTACTTTGGATGCCAAGTTGCCGAATATGCTTTGGTGCATGGTTTCGTTAATGCGCATTTGCCAGAGTTGGAAATAGGCGATGAAAACAATCACAGTAACCGTTATGCTGCTCAACAGGATCAGTGAAGCAGAGAAACTTCCGGCCATGATGTACGTTACGATGCCTTGAATACCCAATGGAATGGCAAGGTACATCACTCCTTGCAAAAGAGCCAACAAGTATATTTTGTAAATAATGGCCCTTTGCGTAAACAACCATTTAAAAAGTAAGGCAGATTTTTTCATTGTAAAGATATTTGTGCAAATATAGTAATTATATTTAATGTGATAGTAAAGCTATTATTTATGATAGTTTAGCATTTTTTGATTATATTTGTACTTTAAATTACATCGGATGGAATTGGATTTGCGTATAAAAATGAACGACCGCCTTTATCTTCGTAATCCCGAAGATTCGGTTTTAGGTAAAAAAATTGTGAAGCATGGCCTGCTGTTGATTAATAAAATAGGCTTTGAGGATTTTACTTTTAAAAAATTGGCACTTGAAGTAAATACTACTGAGGCGAGTATTTACAGGTATTTTGAAAACAAACACCGATTATTGGTGTATATCATCACCTGGTATTGGCGTTACCTTGAATACAAAGTGGTGTTTGGTTTAAACAATGTTACTGATGCAAAAATTAAATTGCACACCATTGTTAAACTCATTGCAGAAGAACCTAAAACAATACAGCAAAACGACTTCCTGACTGAAACAGAAGCTTATCAGTTGGTAATATGGGAAGGCTCAAAAACCTATTTAACCAGGAATATTGGAAAGGATAACAAGGATAGGCTTTTTAAGCCTTACAAAGATTTGTGTGAAAGATTTGCCACAATTATAAAAGAGTATAATCCTAAATACAAATATCCACATTCATTGGCCAGTTCAGTAATTGAAATAGCCCATTCTCAAAACTTTTTCAAACAAAATTTACCTTCCTTAACAGATTTTCAAAAACAAGGCGATGATAAAAAGTTAATTGATTTTTTATTGACACTGCTCTTCTCGGCCATTGAATTAAAGTTTTAGCTAATTGTTGCACCGGAAGCATTTACACTAGTTGAAATCAACCACATTTCTAAAATTAGGAATATGGCAACTTCAGGCATAATAAAATACAGAGGTGTTCACTAAAACTATTAAACGGTAATTCTAGCATTAATGATTTCAGTCAAGCTTAATTGACGGTCATGTAAAAATATATCGAAATGAAAATGATCCAATTTTTTGAGGATATTATGCAAACTATTCTTTTCAAGTTCGTTTAAATTTCCGGTCATGATGGTGGAAACATCCTCCAGTTTATGTAAAATAGAGAAAATGGCTGCTTTTCCCTCGTTGGTAATGGCAACACGCTGACTTCTTTTATCAATTGTGTCAGCAAATTGGCAAATGAGTTTTTGTTTAATTAAACGTTTAATGATTTCCATACCACTGGTTTTCTCATGGACGTTTTTTTGTATCAATTCCTTTTTTGTATGGCTTTCGTGAGTTAGTAACATGATGAGATAAGAAAAATCATCAAGCGTGGAAATGGAAGATTGTTGCAAAACTTTTTTGGCGTATAATTTCGCGTAGCGATAAATAAAAGTCACAAGAATGGCAATGCTCGTTTCTTGTTTTTTGCCTTTTTCTTGAATACCAAATTCTAAATTGCCGGATAAATTTCTTTTTGCCAGCACTTTACTTTGATTAGGATGGGCAATAAAATTTGTGAAACCCTCCAAGCTCATGTCATGAGAGGACGAAAGGCCTTTTTCGTACTCGGCCACTTTATCAATTAATTGTTTAATTAAAAGATATTTTGTTTCCATCGCCTTAATTTTTTTTACAAATGTATCAAATTTTAAGTACATAAACATTCTAAATAGTTTTAAATTAGTATTAATTTGTACTATATTTGGTGCTTATTCGAAAAAATTGAAGTATTTATGACATCAAAAATTTATTTTTTATTGGCTTTGTGCCTTTTTTCATTTCAAAACTTTTGCCAAATAAATGGTGTTATTCGTGGAAGTGTGAAGGATAAAAACACACAAGAAGCCATTGTAGGAGCCGTTATTTCGATCGATGGCAACGGTAATGGTGCGGCCTCGGATGTGGATGGGAATTATAAGATTAATTTACCTGTAGGAACACACAATTTAAAGGCCGCTTATTTGGGCTATACTAGCCTCATAAAATACAATATTTCTGTAAGTTCCGGCAATGCGCAAACCGTTAACTTCGAATTAGAGACTATTTCTTCTGAATTAAGCGAAGTGACGGTAAGTTTTGATAAAGGTAAATCTGCAGTGGCCACCGATATGATTACGCCCTTGTCGGTGCAACAATTAACCACTGAAGAAATTAAAAGTAATCCCGGTGGCAGTTTTGATGTGTCGCGCGTGGTGCAAACTTTACCGGGTGTTGGCGGATCGAGTGGAGGAGCTGCACGCAACGACATTATTGTTAGAGGCGGTGCGCCCAACGAAAATGTGTATTATGTTGATGGCATTGAAATCCCTGTACTTAACCATTTTCAAACACAGGGCAGCTCAGGTGGTGCACAAGGCATTTTAAACGTTTCTTTTATAGAAGATGTGAAGTTAAGTTCTTCTGCATTTGACGCCAAATACGACAATGCCTTGGCCTCTGCTTTTGTGATTAAACAACGCCAAGGAAATCCGGATAAAGTGTCGGGCAATGTTCGTGTTAGTTTTACTGAAGCTGTGGCCACTTTAGAAGGTCCTGCCGGTAAAAAAACCGATTATCTTTTATCCTGCCGCAAATCGTATTTGGATTATCTGTTTAAATTGATTGATTTGCCCATTCGCCCTAATTTTTATGACTTTCAATACAAAATCACACATAAAATAAATGATAAAACAACGCTTACTGCAATTGGTGTTGGTGCCATTGATAATTTTTCTTTTGGTGCAACAAAAAATGCCACACCTGAAAATGAATTCTTCCGCCGCTCATTACCCATTATTAATCAATGGAATTATACCACCGGTTTTACATTAAAACGTTTAATCAAAAGAGGATACATTAATGTTGCCTTGAGCCGAAACATGTACAACAATCAAATTGACCGTTTTGAAGATGCGCAATACAACAATGAAGCAATGCGAAATTTTAAATTACGTTCGCAAGAAATGGAAAATAAACTGCGCCTAGATGTGAATAAATACATCGATGGTTGGAAGATATCGTATGGTTTAGTGGGTCAATACGTGAAGTACAATACAAGTTTATTTAATAAGTTAACGACCGACATTTTTGATCCTAACGGTAATTTAATTTTCCCTGGAATCACGGTCAATTTTAAAAGTGCCATAGAGTTTTTTAAATATGGCGCATTTGGACAAGTGGCCAAAAATGTTTTTAAAGAAAAATTACTCGTGTCATTTGGCTTAAGGAGCGATATGAATTCTTTTATGCAAGACGGCAATAATCCTTTAAACACCTTGTCGCCACGTTTTTCTTTGGCATACCACATCAATAAAAAATTTGATTTAACCGGTTCAATTGGATCTTACTATAAAATCCCCACATACACCAACTTGGGTTATAGAGATGCACGCGGTGTGTATATCAATAAATCAATGAAGTATATTCAATCCAATCATTACGTGTTGGGAACACAGTACCTTCCAAATGAAGCATTACGTTTTACCTTTGAAGGGTTTTACAAACAGTACAACCATTACCCTATATCAAAAGCCAATGGTACATCCTTGGCCAATCAAGGCTCCGATTTTGGTTCCATTGGCAGTGAAGCCATTCAAAGTACAGGTAAAGGTGAGACCTACGGTTTTGAATTTTTTGTGCAACAAAAGCTGGTGAAGAAATTGTTTTATGTATTTAGTTACACATTTGTGCGAAGCAGTTATTCAGGCATCAACAATAAATTAATTGCCTCCTCTTGGGATAATCAGCATTTAATTTCTACCACGCTTGGATATAAATTTGGTAAGAACTGGCAACTGGGATTAAAATATCGCTTTGCCGGTGGAACCCCATACACACCTTATGATTTAATTGCCTCGCAACAAAACTTTGCGCTTTTGGGAACGGGAATTCTAGATTACACAAAAATCAATACGCAACGTTTAAAAAACTTTAATCAATTGGATTTTAGATTGGATAAAAAAATCAATTATAAAAAAACAAGTTTGAATATTTTTATCGACTTTCAAAATGTGTTGATGTCATTGCAATACAGTCCACCATACTACACCTTTAAACGCAAAGCCGATAACACAGGCTTTGAAACCATTGATGGTAAATCTTTGGCGGGTGACGGTTCGAATGGTATACCGGTGATTTTAAAAAATGAAAGTAAAAATATAACGCCATCAATCGGCGCAACATTTGAGTTTTAATTTTTAAAGCTGATTTAATTCATAAAACCAATAACTAAATCTGCATTTCACATCTCATCTTAAGCGCCTCATTCATCTGATTGAAGCCGTTTAAAGTGTTTCCTTCAAGCATTTTTTTTACTAACGGGACTAATATCCCCCTAAATCTTTCAAATTGAATAAAAGTTGTGCTGCCATCATTGTTGCTCTGTAAAATAAATGTGTGTTCTCCATCAAATAAACCGCCAATAAATAATTTACCAATCCATCTAAATTGATTGTTGGGTTCAAATACCAGGACTTTGGGCTTTAACCTCAAATACAATTGCGCAAACAGTCGTTGTTCAACCTAACGCAACAAGCAATGTTACTTTAATCGCAACGGGCAATAGTACAGTGTGTCCGGCAATTCGGGTGGTAACTATTAGCGTAAATAAATGCACTGGAATTTCAGTGAATAATTTAGAGAATTTCGAGTTGAGGGCTTATCCAAATCCAGCGACATCAGTGCTTATAGTTGAGGGTTTAGATCTTAGTGGCATTATTAGTATTAGCAATCTTCTTGGTGAAATTGTTTTACAAAAGAATAAGTTTGATACATCTCAAAGCCTTGATATAAGTGCATTGCCAAGCGGCGTTTATTTTTTGCGTTTAGAAAGTAAGGAACGACAACCAGTGATAAAAGTGGTGAAGGAATAAAAAATATTGATTTGGATTTCCAAATTTAATAATGCGTTTTGCTTGTAAATCTTCAGCATGAAGTATACTAAAAATAATTATAATTAAGATGCATTATGTC
>JBAXXZ010000174.1:0-5299 GCA_037127575.1 Bacteroidota bacterium
CTTATGGCCCATTGCCAATGGTATTGATAAAGACCGCATCATCAATCAGGCCATTAAAAAGGACAATTTGTCAATGAAAAACTTCATCATAGATTTTTGGACCAGAAGGGCTGCCGATACAGCCAATCCGCTTAAAATGTGGGCTGGCTATTATCGCCAAGTGCAAGATGTAATGGCTTTGTTCAGATGCGGTAAAATGCCAGGTTATTATACCGATCGCGGACGTGCCTATTTGCAGTACGGCGCACCAAATCAACGTTCACAACAAGCAAATGAAGCCAATACTTTTCCATATGAAATTTGGCAGTATTACAAAATTACCGATAATGTAAACGGCCAATCGTTTTCGAACAGAAAATTTGTGTTTGTGAGCAAGAACTTGGCGGATGATTGTTACCAATTGGTGCACAGCGATATGCGCGGTGAAATCAATAACCCGCGTTGGCAGTTTGAGGTTACCCGCAGAAACAGCAATGGCTTGGCAGATCCCGATAACACCACCCCTTCGGGCACCGAAACCAATCATTTTAACGAAATATACAACAACCCTAGATAAAGATGAGTACTGAAGCGCAAGTGGCGGTTGTGATCCTAAACTACAATGGCAAAAAATTTCTCGAAAAATTCTTGCCAAGTGTACTGAAACATTCAAATAATTGTCTTCTTTATGTGGCCGATAATGGCAGCACCGACGACTCCACTGTATTTTTGAAGCAACACTATCCACAAGTGATTCAAATTGAAAACAAAGGCAATTTTGGTTATGCCAAGGGATACAATATGGCCTTAAAGCAAATCAAAGCCAAGTATTATATTTTGTTGAATTCTGATGTAGAAGTGCCACAAAACTGGATTGAACCTGTGATTGAACGCATGGAAGCGAACAATAAGATTGCTGCTTGTCAACCTAAAATACTCGACCATGCCAAACCTAACTGTTTTGAGTATGCCGGGGCTGCAGGAGGATTTATCGACCGATTTGGTTATCCATTTTGCAGAGGAAGGGTGTTTAATTATTTGGAAGAAGACCATGGTCAATTTGATGATGCCCGTGAAATATTTTGGGCTACAGGCGCTTGTTTGTTTTTAAGGGCTTCAGCCTTTTGGGAGGTTGGGGGCTTTGATGATGACTATTTTGCACACATGGAAGAAATTGACTTGTGCTGGCGTTTAAAAAACCTTGGTTACCAAATTTTTATTGAACCGCAATCGGTGATTTACCATGTTGGTGGCGGTACATTAAATAAATTATCGAAACGCAAAACCTATTTAAACTTTCGGAATAATTTAACCACACTCACCAAAAATCATCCGAGCAAACATCTGTTTTTTAAAATATTAATTCGTTTGGTATTAGATGGCGTGGCCGGCATTAAATTTTTGTTGGATGCCCAGCCCAAACATACATGGGCTGTGTTTAGGGCACACATGACTTATTACCGCTGGTTGCCTAAAACCCTTGCCAAACGCAAACAACAAAAACAATTGCCCAATTTTAAATACAGTTGTGCGAACATGTACAATGGCAATGTGGTGTTTGAATACTTTGTAAAGGGAAAGAGAACTTTTTCAGAATTACAAAAAGGATTTTTTTCCTAAGTCAATTTTTTGTTGTGCTTATCCTGTTACAGAATTATTTTTTGGGCGTGCCCCCGCCTATCGTTTTTACCCGGAGGGCGGGGTCGGGTTACTACGGGCGCGGCTATCGCCTTGGTTTTTTAAGGCGACAAAAGGAGGCATCGCCTTAAAAGAACTAAACCCTTCGTGCCCCTCACGCAAAATACCCGAAGACATTTAGGCTAAATAAAATCCTAAAACAATTACTGTCCTTTCTCTAACGATTCGGATAGAGCTTAGAACTTCTCTACTGCTTTAATTCCATAAACTGCGCATGATGGACTTCATCCTTTGTAGAAATGAGATACAATCCCAAAAAGGTAAATAAACCATTAATGATTATCAATTCATTACCAATTTTATAACCATGAAAAACATTGGCTGAAATGGTTTGTAATCCCAATTGTATATGCAACTTCTTTTCATACCACTCAGGACTGCAACATACGTCTATTGCCAAAACCAACAAAGGCACCAAGATACAAACAGCCCATATAAATTTATCTTTTATTTGTCGTTTGGTTAAGATGCCGAATGAAAACAAAGCCAGCAGCGGTCCGTAGGTGATACCGGCAAACTTTAAAATAAAATCGATGATTAATTTATCGTTGATGGCTTTAAAAACAAGCACCATTACAAAAAACAACACAGCGAAGCTAAAGTGAACCTTTAAGCGCGTTTTACGTTTTTCTTTTTCAGTGCCTTCCCTGGCATTCAGATTTAAAATATCGATGCAAAAACAAGATGTGGTGGATGTGATGGCGCCATCAACACTTGGAAACAAAGCGGAAATTAAAGCCAAAATAAACACTATACCAATAACGCCGCTAAATGCCTCACTCAAGGCAATGGTGGGAAACAAATCATCGGGTGCCACTTTTATGCCCTGTGTATCGGCGTATAAATAAAGGATCCCGCCAAGAAACAAAAATAAAAAATTGACCAGCAATAACACCATTGAAAAGGACATGATGTTTTTTTGTGAATCGCGGATGGTTTTAACACTGATGTTTTTTTGCATCATTTCCTGATCTAAGCCGGTCATGGCAATGGCGATAAACATGCCACCAAAAATATGTTTTAAAAAGAAAGAAGGCGCTTTTACATCGGTGTTAAAAATACGTGTGTATCCTTTGGCTTGCATTAAATGTAAAGCCCCTTCAAAATCAATGTTCATGGCTTTTACAATCACGTAAATACAAATCACCAAACCAAACAACATGCCCGTGGTTTGTAAGGTATCGGTATAAATGATGGTTTTAACGCCGCCTTCAAAAGTGTACAACAAAATTAAGACTAAAATAACCGAGGCTGTTAATTCGAATGAAACACCCAAGCGGTCGAAAATAAAAATTTGCAGAATGCTAATCACCAAATACAAGCGGGCCGTAGCGCCCACCAAACGCGATAAAATAAAAAAGAAAGCCCCTACCCGATGGGCATTCATACCAAAACGTTTTTCGAGATACGTATAAATGGAAGTGAGATTGAGTTTATAATACAAGGGAATCAATACAAAAGCGATGACTGCATAACCCAATAGATAACCCAATACAATTTGAAAATAATAGAAATTACCTGTGCCTACCCCGCCCGGCACACTCACAAAGGTCACACCGCTAAGGCTGGTGCCAATCATGCCAAAAGCCACCAACATCCAATTGCTGTTTTTATTGCCAATAAAAAAGGATTCGTTGTTGGAATTTCGTCCCGTATACCAAGCCACCAACAATAGCACCACAAAGTAGGAAATGACAACCGTAAACAATAATATAGGCGACATGCTGATTTAATTAATTGAATACAAAGATTTGTTTATTCTAAAAAAAAAGAGGGTCGGCACACAATAGTTCTAAACAATTAAGAAGTGAATAAGTAGCTGTTTAAAATACCCTTGATTCATTACTTTTACGGCATTGGAATTTAGCTCGAAAATAATTGAAAAAGCAGTGGAGGCCTTTGCAGGCTTACCGGGTGTTGGCAAAAAAACTGCCTTGCGTTATGTATTGCATTTAATTAAACAAGACGTGCTAGACATTGAACAGCTGAGTAAACTCATTACACAACTTAAAACCGATTTGCGCTTTTGTGTAAAATGCCATAATATTTCGGAGCAAACCGAATGCGACATTTGTTCGAATCCCACACGCAACCAAAGTGTGATTTGCGTGGTGCAAGATTACCGAGATGTGTTGGCCATTGAAAACACCGGGCTTTACAAAGGTTTGTACCATGTGTTGGGCGGACTCATCTCTCCATTAGAAGGCATTACACCATCGAATTTAAATATTGAAACACTGGTGAATAAATTAAGCAGCGGCCAAGTGCAGGAAATTATTTTGGCATTAAATGCCACCATGGAAGGTGAAACCACTTCCTTTTATATTTTTAGAAAGGTTGCCCCTTACAGTGTGAAGTTAAGCACCATTGCCCGCGGTATTGCTGTTGGCGATGAATTGGAATATGCTGACGAAATTACATTGGGTCGCTCTATTACCAACCGCATCCCATTTGATTCGATGCTAAAAAAATAAGTATTTTTGTTTAACATGAATCCTCGCATTGAAAATTGCAACGGCCTTGAATTTGAAGAAGTGAAACAACACATCGCGGACTTTGAGTTGGATGACCGTGTGTTAAAACAAGAAGAATTTTTGGTGATTAAAAACAGCGAAGGCCTTTTGGGATTTGGCCGTGTGCGTGAATTCGACGGTTTTTCGGAAATGTGTTCGCTTGGCATTTTAACACACATACGCAGCAAAGGTTTGGGGCGTTTATTAACCCAAGCCATGATTAACAAAGCCAAACACCATATTTATTTGGTATGCATTATTCCCCATTACTTTGAAAGTTTCGGATTTAAGGTTTGTGATACCTTTCCTGCACAAATTCAGGACAAATTAAATTATTGCACAGATAGCCTTGTTGTACCTGAAGATTATGTGGTGATGGAGCGAGCTGTTTGATTCATCAAACAATTCGGATTCTTTTTAAATTATTCAAATGCCTTCATGATTTTAATCTTCTTTGAAATGCGCTTGCATTTTCCGTAATTCGAATGAATGTTAATACATGCGGCATGAAAACTTCCTTTAATTCGATTTATAAAGCACTCAGTCAAATCGCCAACCAATTTGATGAGGAGGCCAACGCTTCAAAGTATACACTTCTCAAAAGGGTTACAAAACAAGCGCTACCAAAAAACAAGGCCTTAATCCATCATAACGACCTGTTGATTTTTCTTTGTTCACACCCAAACAATGCTAATTTGTTAGCGCTTGTTGAAGCTGAACTTAATCGTATGTCGAAATTTTTAAAAAACAAAAACGCAGGTCATGCCGAAACATACACCGGCAGCGGTTTGCCGCATAGTAGCATTTTGACCCGCTTTTCGCATGATTTGTTGCTTTGGCTTTTAGATGATAAAAACTATCGCGTGAGCCTTGATAGCTTTTTGGAAGAGGAAGAACATTTAAATGCCATCTTAAAATTAAGCTTACCGGTTTTAGAACGAGAAAGAACATCAGCAGGCTTAAACAATAAAGATTTGTTGGAAGCCTTGTACATTCAAGAAAAAGAACAATTGCCTTTTTTACTGGAACAATTTTCGCGGTTCAATGACCGTCCGTTTTTAAAGGATGATTTATTTGACCGTTTGGAATTATACACGCTGGTTCAGGGC
>JBAXXZ010000175.1:0-5260 GCA_037127575.1 Bacteroidota bacterium
GTGTTATATTTTGCAGAGCCGGAAGCAAAGGGGGCCATGAAGTCGTTTTTATGATAAGTTTGAAAAGAATAATTTTGGTAATGCTTGTTGCCCAATTCGGTTTCCCAAACCAATTTTGCATTATCGCTCATCACCAAAGCAAGCTCTTTAATTTGGGGTTTTAATTTCTCCAATTTATCCAACAATACTTTTGCGTAAATGCTGCCACTGGCGCCTGTTATGGCGACCACTATTTTATGTTGTTTAGTTTCCACCTGCTTTTTTTGTATCTATTACATAAGTAACAAACATACTCAGTATATTGTTGTAAAGTCCTTTATTAAAAAAACGCGCTACCGGGTTGGGGTAATATATGCCGGTTGCCGCCAATCCATAGTTTCTAACCGGACTAATCGAATTTGAACATCTGATTTCGGCAAACCAATTGTTTTTTATTTTGCGTGTTAAACCAATGTTCACACCAATTTCGAATTTATTAAAATGCGAATATGCGCTCATATTTGTGCGGTTAATGTATTCGCTTGAGCTTATCAAATAGGCGATTGAGGGCCCTGCCATTACCGCGTAATAATTATTGAGTTTATAATATAGCGACAGCGGCATATCGATATAGTTGAGATTCACCTTATAACTTCTGTAATCGTTGTTTTTAGGAATTTCATTACGCTGAGCACCTTTTTGAGAAAAATAAAAACCAAGTTCTGCAAACACCTTATCTTTTATCTTGGCATTCACTGAAGTGCCAAAAAACAATCCTAATTTGTCGTATCCCGAATAATTGTCGCCGTGTATTTGGCAGCCATTTATACCTAGCGATGGTTTTAATTTAAATACAGTCTGATTTTGTTGCCAAAGCAGCAATGGACTGAAAAAACACAGTAAAATGATCCACTTTCGCATAAAAAGGACGCCAAGGATTAGCGACTTTAAATATACGATTATAGACTTAGAACTTATAACCAAAGCCGATAGCAAAAGTGCTGATGACTTGAAGTCTTGGCCCATTAATGTTATCACCTGCTTTGTATAAATTGCTGTATCTTTTTACAGTAATATCGTCGTCGTACAAGGTTTGCACAATGATATTGGCGGAGATATATTTATTGAGTTTAATGGTAACGAGGTTATTAAAAACAACATCAATATTGCCCGGATTGTGGCTGTAGTTGGAGAATAAATCCAAATAGGAGTCGAGGTTTACATTTTTAAAGATGTCTTTTTTGAATTTTAGAATCAATCTTCCTCCAAATTCATAACGCACTTTTTTGCCATGTGTGATAATGTTACCGCTCACATCTTTAATGGCTTTTTCAACACCATAAGCGCCTTCGTCGGCTAAGTATTGGCGATTCACCACAGTAATTTTTCCTGCTGCTGGTGCAAAGGTGGCTGAAAAATATTCAGCTGGTTTAAAATCCAAACCCAGTGCTACTTGTATGTAACCCGGCGAGTTAAAATCAGAAACAGCGCGACCTGTAACGGTATCACCGGCATAGTTTAAACCCGGTGCAAACTGTGAACGGTAATCGGCTTGTGCCACATAAAACCAATGCTTACTAAAAGCGTTGATATTGTATTTTGAAAGTCCAAACAATTGGTCAATGTTTTTTCTAAACAATTTAGAAGTTCCTTGATTAATTAAGCCATATTGTGCATCAAGTTTGTTGGTCCATTGGTGTTTGTCTCTTTTATAATCCAATTGATAATTAAAAATACCATTGAGGGTGATGTTGTTTTGCCCCCCACCTTGCCAGTTGCTTAATTTTGTTTGACTAGCGGTTAAACCAAAATAGCCTGCCCCTTTCCAATAGGAGGTGTCTTTTTTTGGTGTTACGGCATCTTGTGCAAATACATGTAGGCAGCTTAAAAGTGTTAAGCTCACGAGAACTTTCTTCATAAAGGATTTAAATTTTTTTTAAAAATAAGGGAAATTCTATAAACAGAAATTGCTTTTTTTAGGCTTGTTGATATGTCTTTACAACATTATACAATGTGTCGCGTTCAACAGCCTCGCGGTTAACGCCCTGAATTAAAGCCACCAATTCGGCTGTGCTTAGTTTTGGGTTCTGTTCTTCGGCACCGGCCATGCTGTAAATTTTTGTGGTATCATCAATGGTGCCGTCTAAATCATCGGTGCCAAATGCCAGCGACAATTGAGCGGTATTACGTCCTATCATGGCCCAATAAGCTTTGATATGGTTAAAATTATCGAGATAAATTCTTGAAATGGCATAGTTACGAAGGTCTTCAACAATGCTCACTTCAGGCACATGTGCCATTTGATTTTCTTTGTTTCTAAATTTTAAGGGAATAAAGGCATTAAAACCACCGGTTCTGTCTTGCAATTGACGCAAGCGTTCCATGTGATCGATGCGGTGCTCGAATGTTTCGATGTGACCATACAACATGGTGGCGTTTGAATACAAACCCATTTGATGCCATAATTCGTGCAAGGTTAACCACTCTTCAGAAGTACATTTACCGCCAGCAATTTGGTCGCGAATGGCTTGATCAAAAATTTCAGCACCACCGCCCGGTAAGCTGTCTAATCCGGCTTCGTGCATTAATTTTAAGCCCTCTTCGTATGTAACTTTTGCTTTCTTAAAGATATAATGAAACTCAACAGGGGTAAGGGCTTTGATGTGTAAGTTAGGACGATGGGCTTTTATTTTTTTGAAAAGCTCGGTGTAAAAGGCCAAATCTTGTTTGGGTACTACACCGCCGGTAATGTGCACTTCAGTTACATCTTGCTTATCGTAAGCTTTTACTTTTTCGAGAATTTGTTCAACCGACAATTCCCAACCGTCTTCTCTGTTTTTGATTAAGCGTGAATAGGAGCAAAAGGCGCATGAATACACACAAACATTGGTAGGTTCTACATGAAAATTATGGTTAAAATAAACCTTGTTGCCATTTTTTTTCTCACGAACAAAATTGGCCAAGCTGCCTAAAAAACCAAGTTCAGCTTCTTTGTATAATAAAACACCCTCGTCGAAAGAAATGCGTTGACCTGCAAAAACTTTGTCGGCAATGGCTTTCAGTTCATTTGAAATGTTTGAAGCTTTTATAGTGGATTCGGCAGTGTTTTGTAAAATCATGGTGGCAAATTTAGGGCTTATATGAAAAGGAAGCAAGAAGAATGAAGGGAAGAGTTAGTATGCTTAGGCAGTTGGTATAAGGCAGGAGTTAGTTGGCAAGGAGGTAAGATGAATCGTCCTATATCTTAATGTATTGCCTCCTGCATCCCTTCAGTCCCTAACTTTTTACAAGTTCTTTATTTGATGTGCCTTCGATCCCGAAATACTTCGTGACCAACAGGTCCTTCATTTTAAATTCTCAATTTTTAATTTCTGAATTAAGCTCCTTCAGTTCCTTACTCCACCCAAAGCACCATGCCTTTTAAATATTCTCCTTCAGGAAAATAAGGTGTTACAGGATGGTCGGCGGGTTGATTGAGGTAATGTAAAATTTTAATGTTTCGACCCGATTCAATGGCCGCTGAAGTAATGGTATTATAAAACAAAAATTTATCTACAACACCGCTACAAGAAAAAGTGAATATTAATCCGTTTTTTTTAATTTGTTTAAGTGCTAACACATTTAAACGTTTGTAACCCATTACCGCATTGTGTTTGCTGTCGCGGCTTTTGGCGAAGGCTGGCGGGTCGAGGATAATGATGTCGTAAACATCTTTTTTGTCTTTTAAAAACTCGAAGGTGTCGATGGCGAAACCCTCGTGTTGAAATGGCGGATTTAATGCTACATTTTCGTTACACAAAGCAATGGCACTTTCGCTGGAGTCAACTGAATGCACCATGTTGGCACCTTGGGCACCGGCATAAATTGAAAATCCGCCTGTGTATGAAAAGGTATTCAAGATGTTTTTTCCCTTGCTGTAAGTGCCAAGTAATTTGCGGTTTTCGCGTTGATCAATAAAAAATCCGGTTTTTTGTCCATTAACAAAATCAATCTTAAACACATGGTTGTTTTCTTTCACCAAAATATCGCCCGATGCCTCACCAAATAAAAAACCATTTTGCACTGCGCCGCTAAAATGTTTTGATAAACTTTCGGCGCTTTTATCATAAATGCTTATTAATTGATTGCCTAAAGCTGATTTTAAAGCTTCTACAATCATGTCTTTGTGCAAATACACACCATAAGTATGTGCTTGTAAAACCAGGTGACCGTTATAATAATCAATGATTAAACCCGGCACACCATCACCTTCTCCAAAAAATAAACGCATCACATTGGTGTTTTCGTTTAAGAGCTTTAATAGCAATCGATATTGATAGGCTTTATTGATTTTTTCGAACCAAAAACGGGCATCTATTTCTTGTTGTTTAAATGAGATGATACGCACGGCAATACTGCCATTGGCGTAATAACCGGTGGCTAAATAGTCTAATTTAGATGAATACACTTCAACCAAATCACCGTCGTTTAAATCGTTGTCTTTTTTTGCGATGGCACCCGAAAACACCCATGGGTGTTGACGTTGAAAAGAAATTTCTTTGCCTTTGTGTAAAATAATTTGCGGATAAGCCAAAATGATACTTTATTATTGAATCATCTAAAGTACAATTTTTGACCTTTGCAAGGGGTTTTCAGCCATAAAATTTCATTTTAAAATGATTAAAATTATTTTGGAAATGTGGTAAAGTTGCTTACTTTAGGCAAGCAATCATATTAATCATTATGCAAGTAAACGACGTATATCAACACGATTTTAAATTTACCCAAGAAGAGGTGAATCGCTTTGCGGAAGTAACAGGGGATAATAATCCGGTACACACCAATCCGGAATATGCTGCCAAATCTCAATTCAGAAAACCCATTATGCATGGTATGTTAGGTGCATCTTTATTTAGTAAAGTATTTGGCACCTTGTTTCCGGGTGAAGGCACCATTTATTTAAAACAAAATTTGAATTTTCTCAAACCCATGTACGTGGATATTCATTACGAAGCCATTTTTACGGTGAAGGAAGTGTTGTTTGATAAAAACAGAGCGGTGGTTGAAACCATCATTCGTAATCCCGAAGGTTTTGTATGTACCAGCGGCGAAGCCACTATTATGAACGTGGATAAAATTAAGAAGGCTGCAGTTTAACGCGGCTACACCTATTTTCGTTAATTTTTAATTAAACAAATATGGATCAGCAAAACAAAAGAATAGTGCTTGTTACAGGCGCTACAGGTGGTTTGGGAACAGCCATGTGTAAAGAGTTGTACAAAGACGGTTACCATGTTGTTGG
>JBAXXZ010000176.1:0-5219 GCA_037127575.1 Bacteroidota bacterium
CCTTAATGTATTCTTCGTTAAAATAAAGATCGGTGATTTGCATACCAACCAATTCACTCACCCTTAATCCGCATGAATAAAGCGTTTCAAGCATGGCTAAATTTCTTTCCCCTTCGGCTGAACTTCTATCGATTTGCGCAAACATGGCATCAATTTCTACCACATTTAAAAAAACAGGTAATTTACGTTTCAATTTAGGTGTTTCGAGTAATTCAGCAGAACTTGTTTGAATGTCGTTTTCGAGTACCAAAAATTTAAAAAATGTTTTAATCCCTGAAATAACACGACTTTGCGTTGAAGCTGAAAAGCCTAATTCTGCCAACCATTCAACAAAATTTTGAAGTTGTTTAAAATTATAGGCCGAGGGCAATTGGTGATTTAGAAATAATTCGGCGTGATGTTCTAGTTTTTGTACATCATCCGCGTAAGCTGAAATTGAATTTTTCGATAATGAGCGCTCCAATAACAAATATTGTTCGAATCGAATATAGTAGCTTTTCCAAGCGTTCATTTTTTGAAACTGAATTTTTAATTTTTAAAAAAATAAAGCTTAATTTAATGGCATGAAGTTAGCGATTATTAATGGACCAAATTTAAATTTACTGGGCCTTCGACAACCCGAAATATATGGTGTGCAATCGTTCAACGATTTTTATGAAGATCTTAAAAAAAAATATCCGCAACATGAATTCAGTTATTTTCAATCGAACATTGAAGGCGAGTTAATTGATAAAGTGCATGAATTTGGGATGAGTCATGAAGGATTGATTATTAATGCAGGCGCTTATACCCACACGTCAATTGCTTTGGCTGATGCTGTTGCGGCAATCAAAACACCTGCTGTAGAAGTGCACATCAGTAACATTTTTTCAAGAGAGGATTACCGCCACGTTTCATTTCTGGGGGCACAATGTAAAGGTAGCATCAGTGGTTTTGGTTTGAATTCTTATCATTTGGCCATACAAAGCTTTATATAACTGAACCTTTGTTGATTAATCCAATACATCCAAAGAACCTAATCCTTCGCGCGTTACATTAAAATCACCTTCGCTACAATCGATAATGGTGGAAGGGTAGATATTTCCAAAACCACCATCAATCACCATGTCTACTTTATCTTGGTAATTGTTGTGAATGATTTCCGGATCTGAAAAATATTCTAAAATATCATCGCCGGTATCATGCAAACTTGTTGATATTAAAGGATTTCCAAGCATTTCAACAATGGCTCTGCAAATGGCATTATCCGGCACACGAATACCCACCGTTTTTTTATTCTGTTTAAGCAATTTAGGAACATTGTTATTTGACTCCAGAATGAAGGTATATGCGCCGGGAAGTGCTTTTTTCATCACTCTGAAAACATGATTTGGTATGGCTTTGGTGTATTCACTTAAGTGACTTAAATCTGAGCAAACAAAAGAAAAATTAGACTTCTCGGGTTTAATATTTTTTAGTTTACAAATACGTTCAATGGCTCTGGCTTGTGTGATATCACAACCCAAAGCATAAACAGTATCGGTAGGATAAATGATAATGCCGCCATTCTTGAGGCAGGTTGTCACTTTCATGATGTCGTTTGTTTGTATATTTTTATCATTTATCCTTAATAACATAACCCGAAGTTACACAATAAGAAAATTATTTGTTCAATTTTTACTCGCCTAAAAAAAATTTATTTACATAATTGCGAAACCTTTTAATTCATGCCAGCGTAAACAGATTAGTTCCTTTATTTGTTAATTCATTACAATTCAATCAATGTCTCACCTCTAATTTGAAAAAACATGAAAACAATTTTTACTTTTATCCTAGGCGCAATGCTTTACTGTCAAGCAGCCAACGCACAATCAATTTGTCGTTCACAGTTGCTTAATTACACCGGCCCTCACAATACAGCCGAACTCACAACTAAATTATATACATCCGGTAATCCAATTTTAATGGGCTTAAGTTCAAGTTTAAAACAAGCTTTGGTATTACGAACTGTTTTCGACAATGGTTATCCGCGTGGAATTGACAGCACAGATATACAAATTGTCAATTTATTTCAATCCACATCCGGCAGTGCAATACTTAGCGCTATATTTAATTGCCCAGTAGGAATATACAGTTACGCAACAAAACCTGCATTTTCAACAATGAGCATAAACACATTTTTAACCCTGTATAATTCCGATCCCGCCAAATACGCCTATACTCCCTTTATTAGTGTTTGTTACAATTGTTACTTTGGCAAAAGTGATGTTTGCTGCTATGTTGGTGGCACCGGCTGTTATGATATAGCCATCCAGTTTACCACTTTGGAAGAACAGGTTTACGTGGTGCAAGAATAAATTCCCTTCACTTAAGCAATAACCAATTTTTTGCTATGCCTGTTTTGTTGCATCACATCACACGCGTTAATTTCTTCCCCTGGCATTTTTACTATAAATTATTCATGTACTTAAAAAATTAAAATCATGAAAAAAATTATATTCTTTCTATTTCTTTCCATTTTTGGTTTTGAAAAATTTAAATGCAATTGCGTTTTTAAAATAAAACTCACAAAAACATCGAAACACAAAGCCAATGAAATTGTGGTGTTAAATTTTCAAGAAAAAGCACCTGACTTCATCAACGATTCTATTGCTATATATTCCTTTAATCCCAGCGGACCAATCAATGCCATGATTGTGCTAAACAAATCCGAACATTGGCACACATTTGCATGGATGAATCCGGACAAGGACACGGTAGAACTATCTGTTGATTTTAATAATAAGAACAGTCAACTGAAAAAACCAAAGCCATGGGATCTTGTTTTTAATAATTACATTCAACTTTTTAACACCGGCGAAATAGCCAAAGCCGAGCAATTTGCAGCAAATTTCATTGAAAAAAATAGGGATTCCTATTTGTCGTTGTGGTTATTAAACCATGGTGCCGCCTTTAACAATAAATCCCTTAAATTAAAATTGTTTGATTTATTGAACAACAATTTAAAAACATATAAGGATTATGCGGATATAGAGAAAGACCTCAATCAACGCCAAGTTCCCCAAATAGACCAGGCCTTTAAGGAATTTGTGATGACTGATATTCATCAGCAAGCATTTAATTCAACCGCTATTGGCGATAAAATAATTCTTCTTCACTTTTGGACAAACAGTTGCAAAGGCTGTAAAAAAAGCATTGATGATTTAAGCCAGTTTGAATGCAATATCGATACATCACAAGTAATGCTAATTTCAATTTGTTTTGATGAAAACAGAGAAACATGGCTAAAAGCCGGTACTAGTCATAAAATTAAATGGACCAATTTATGGCAGCCAAACGGCGTTTATTGCGATTTGTGTTTACATTACGATTTAACTGTAATGCCTTTGTTTGTGGTATTTAATAAAGAGAAAAAATTGCAATCTGTTATTGAAGGCGATGCCATAAATTTGCTGAAACGCGAACTACTTAAATTTTAGAAATTAGCGATGCTACCGTATTGCTATTTGAGGTGAAATAAAATTGCATCTGCCAAAATATGTCAAAAAACAGACGTGCTGACTTGCTTCTTTGATTATTTTCAATATTTTAGATTGAAATATACAAAACATGAAGCAAACCCTTACGCTTGTTATTCTCTGCCTTAGCCTTTATTTATCGGCACAAAAAATAAGCATAAAAGGGAATCTACTTGACACTTTGGCCAAACAGCCGCTTCAAAACGCCACCTTAATGGCCATTAAATTTAGGGACTCAAGTTTGGTAGCATTTTCAAAAACGAACAAGGAAGGGATTTTAAAAGACATAAAAGTACCTCTCGACACATACTTAATCATCCTCTCGCATCCACTCTTTAGCGACAAAACTTTTTTTTTAGCGCCGTCCGAAAAGGATACCTTGTTTAGATTTAAGAACCTGGTACTGCCTTCTAAAACAATTGAATTAAATGAAGTAGAAATAATTGCGGGGAAGGATAAATCATACTACAAAGGCGATACTTTGATTTTTACCGCCGATTCATTTAAAACCAAAGCCAACGCAACAGTAGAAGATTTACTTAAAAAATTACCCGGTTTTAGAGTGGATGCAGAAGGAAAAATTACTGTGCAAGGAAAGAAGGTTGATCAAGTTTTAGTTGATGGAGATGAATTTTTTGGCAGTGACCCAACCATTGCAACAAAAAACCTGAATGCAACAGCCATTGAAAACGTTCAGGTATTCGAAAAAAAGAATGAAAATACTGAAGATGGCAAGGACGAAACCGTTAAAGTAATTAATCTACAATTAAAGGATGATGCCAAGAAGGGTTATTTTGGCAAAGTATCGGGCGCAAGTGATTTTCAAAAGTTTTATGAGAACGATTTGCTGTTTAATAAATTTAGAAAAAACAGGAAAATTTCAGTGTTTGGTTTGGCGGCCAATACACCCAAACAAGGGTTTAATTGGCAAGATGCCAATAAATATGGTTTAGACAATGAAAGTCCATACAGTTATAACGAAGAAAATGATTCTTGGATGAGCAATCAGGGTGATAGAACCGGATTACCCAACATTTTAAAATCAGGTTTTTATTACAGCGATAAAATTGGGAAGAAAACAAAAATAAACAGCAATTATTCCTTTAATCAAAATGGATTAAAGTCACGTACGGAAACAAATACGCAGTTCTTTTTAAAAGACACAAGTTATTCCAATGCGCAAGTTGTTTACAAACAAAGCAATAATCAAACCCATAATTTTAATTTAAAATTGGTGCAAAAACTCGATAGCTTAACTGAGTTTACATTCATTCCAAAGGTAGACTATAATAGTTCGTCAAATCAAAGCGTACAAAACGATGATTTTATCTCAAAAGACAGTGTATTAACGCGAAGTACACGCATTCAAAACGAGAATGCCACGCAAGGGAGTGATATTAATACACAAATAAAAATCAATAGAAAATTTTATAAAAAGGACAGGGTTTTGAATCTCAATTTTCAACCGCATTACAATGAATCGAACTACAATGCAACTTTGGCTACCAATTACAATTATTATTTAAATCAACTGCCGAATTTAAGGCAGGTTCAAAAAAAATCGCAGCGCCAATATAAAACTGAAACAACCACCAACTTAATTTTTGTAGAACCCTTTACCAAAAAATTCAAAACCGAACTCAATTATACATTTTATTATCTACAAAGTATTAATAATAGAAGCACTTATGATTCAACTGCATCCGGCTTCGATTTATACAA
>JBAXXZ010000177.1:0-5210 GCA_037127575.1 Bacteroidota bacterium
TATGCCATCGGCCAACAATTTCCCGGCTGCATTTAGCTGATAGACACCTTCAGAATAATTCAATTGGCTGCTGTATACTTCAATTGCCTTTTTAAAATGTTTCAAAGCATTCTCACCAAATCGCGCCAGCAAGTCCTTTTCGGCTACACCCCATTTGGTGCGCAAGCGTGTAAGGATAAATTCATTGTACAAATCCTTATCACCAAGTCTTTCAATTTCGTAGTGCTTTTCGCCTTTTGAAATTTGCTGTATATATAAGGCGTTGCTTTTTACATTCCACTGGCGAAGATTGTCTTTATACGAATGCGCCGATGGGCCAATACCCAAATAAGGCTTTTGAAACCAATAACTGGTATTATGCACGGCAATTTTTCCTGCTTTGGCAAAGTTGGAAATTTCATACTGTTCCAATCCTGCTTCCGCAAAGCGTTCTACTAATCGCTTAAATTGCAAGGTGCTTAAGTGCTCATCCACTTCAGGCTCACTTCCTTTCATCAAAAGATGATGCAGTTTGGTTTGTCCTTCAATTGTTAAGTTATAAGCCGAAACGTGCGAACAATTTAAGTCAATTGCCTTCTGCAGGGTGCTTTCCCATGTAATGGTATTTTGAAATTTGGTGCCGTAAATCAGGTCAATGCTAATGTTTTCAATGCCTGTATCCTGCGACATTTTCACGCTTGCCTCGCTCTCACGGGCATTGTGGGCGCGGTTCATCCAAACTAATTCTTCATCATTAAAACTCTGCAAACCAATGCTTAAGCGATTAATGCCAAAATTCATCCAAGCTTTGAGTTTGCTTTTATCAATGTCATCAGGATTTGCCTCCAAGGTAATTTCACAATCTTTCCCCCAAACAAAATGCCGCTGTAGGCTATCGAAAAGCATCCCAAGCTCAGAAACCGTTAGTAAACTGGGTGTTCCCCCACCAAAATAGATACTTTCTAAATAAGTTGTTTCTAAAAAGTTCTTTTGACTTTCAATTTCCTTTACCAAAGCCTTTACCAGCTCGGGTTTCGACCTTAAATTGGTACTAAAATGGAAATCACAATAATGGCAGGCTTGTTTACAATAAGGAATATGAAGGTAAAGTCCGGCCAAAATATATTTTTAAAAGATAGTTTAAAACGGCTAATTTGGGAATAAAATCAACGTTTCGCTGAATTTTTCTCTTAAAAAGATTCAGCAAACTAAAAAGTTGATTTTTTTTAAAGAATTTAAAAATAATCATTATTTTAGCACCCGACTAAACTTCATTTACAATATGAAAAACATTACGAAGTGTTCTATTGCCGCCATTGCGGTTTTATTCCTTTCACTTACAGGTATCTCACAAAATGCGCTTAAAAAAGCTGAAGCAGCTTTTGATGCACATTTGTATTTTAATGCCATTGAACTCTACAAACAAGCCTATGGCAAGGCGGATGAGGCTAAAAAAGCCATGATTTATTATAAAATGGGTGTTGCCAGCGAAGAAATCAACGATTATAAAAGCGCTCAACAATACTATGAAAAATCAATCAAAGCAAACTACGAAAACCCAGATGTATACAAACGTTTGGCTGAAGTATTAAAAGGCCAAATGCGTTATGCAGATGCCATCACCGAGTTTAACAACTACAAATCAAAAGGTGGAGATGCTAAAACAGCTGATTTAGGTATTAAATCTTGCGAATTAGCGCAACAATGGGTTGATAATCCTATGCGTTATAAAATTGAGGACATGGCCTTTAATTCAAAAGCCAAAGATTACGCGCCGTGTTATAGCGATAAAAAATACCAAACATTAATTATCACTTCTAACCGTGATGGTGGTTTAGGTGGTCAAGATATTACAACCGGTGGTAACCACACCGATATTTACGAAACCAAATTGGATAAAAACGGCAAATGGTCAAATTGTGTGATCGAACCGCCTGCAGTATCTTCCCCTGTAAATGAAGGCAGAGGCTGGGTAAGCAAAAAAGGTGATATGTTATTCTTCACCCGTTGTCCAGAAGAAAAAGACAAAGAAAATAAATGCGGTATTTACTTGTCTAAAAAACAAGGTAGCACTTGGGGTCCTGCCGAAAAATTACCTTTCAGCAATGATACAGTTAACTTTGGTCACCCATGTTTATCATCAGATGGCAAAGTATTGTACTTTGTATCAAGAATGAGCGGTGGTTTTGGTGGTGCTGATATTTGGAGTTGTTCATACGATGCCAAAAGCAATGCTTGGGGTCAACCACATAACTTAGGTTCAAATGTAAACACCAAAGGAAACGAGGTTTATCCCGGTATTTCTGATGATGGTAAGAAATTTTATTTCTCTTCTGATTACCATCCCGGTTTAGGCGGATTAGATATTTTTGTAACTGAACTTGGTTCTGATGGTAAGTTTAACAAGCCAATTGAAAACATGAAGTACCCAATCAATTCGGGTTACGATGATTTCGGTATCGTTTACGAAGGCAAAAGAAACCGTGGTTTCTTTACCAGTAACAGAGAAAACGGTAAAGGTGATGATGATATTTACTCTTTTTATTTACCACCATTGTCATTTAACGTAAAAGGAAATATTTATTGTGAAGGCGATCAAACAGGTAAAGGAAGAGGCGAACCGGTTGAGAACGTAAAAGTAAAAGTAATTGGCAGCGATGGATCAATTACCGAAGGCAATACAGGTAGAGACGGTGGATACACTTTTAAAGTAAGAGAAAAAAATACCTATACAGTTTCAACTGAAACAGGAAAATCATCTAAATCTTCATCTTTCGCTAAAGATGGTTATTTGGCCAATAAAGATGTAAGAGTGATCACCACTGTTGGTGAGCCTACTTCTAAAGATTTCCAAGCTGATTTCTCGGTTAAACCTGTAGTTCCGGATTTAAGAATGCCTCAAATACTTTACGCATTGGGTAGTGCTGAATTGTTACCTGAATCAAAAGATTCATTAAACTACTTATTTAATATCTTAAGAGATAATCCTTCTACACAAATTGAATTAGATGCACACACCGACAGCCAAGGTAAAGCAGCTTCAAACATGACGCTTTCTACCGCACGCGCACAATCTTGTGTTGACTTCTTGGTTAAAGAAAAAGGCATCAACGAAAAGCGTTTAATTGCTAAAGGTTTTGGTTCATCTCAACCTTTAATTACTGATGCACAAATTGCTGCAGCGGCCAGTAAAGAAGAAAAAGATGCTTTACACGCTAAAAACAGAAGAACAGCATTCAAAGTATTGAACTTCGACTTCGTAGATCCTAACGCGCCTAAAACGCCTGTTAAGCCTACTAAGCACAAAGCTGACGACGAAGAAGAAGAATAATACCGAAATTTATTTCTAATTTAAAGGCTACAAATTTTGTAGCCTTTTTTATTTATATACCTCGCCTTGAAAAATTTTGTTGTTTATAAATCCAGTGCCGGTAGCGGTAAAACATTTACCCTGGTGCTCGAGTATTTAAAACTTAGTTTAAGGGAAGAAAAAACACTGAAGTTTCAATTTAAAAAAATTCTCGCCATCACCTTTACCAATAAGGCGGCAGCAGAAATGAAAAGCAGGGTGATAAAAGCCCTCGATGAAATATGCCACCAAAACAAACTCAGCCCCATTGGCCTTATTCTGCAGAATGATTTAAACATTGATGAGCTTGAACTAAAAAGACGTGCGCAAATTTTACTCAGCCAAATTTTACACCATTACTCCGATTTTTCGATTGGTACCATCGACAGCTTCACCCATCGTTTGGTAAAAACATTTGCTTTTGATTTAAAATTACCAAACAATTTTAATATCGAAATGGACACGAGCTCCTTTCACAACAAAGTTATTGCCTTGTTGCTGAACAAAATTGGGGAAGATGCTTATATCTCGATGTTATTGAAGGAATTTGCCAACCACAATGCCGAAAACAATAACGCCTGGGACCCTGAGCAACAATTAAAAGAGTTTACAGCACTGTTGTTACAAGAAGACGCTGCTTTATTCATTGAGAAATTAAACCGTTTTAATCACGAAGAGCTGGAAGGATTTAGAAAGCAGTTTAGTGAGTTCATTAAACATTATGAAACACAAATAAAAGCCGCTGCCGACAAAGCCATAAAATACATTCAAGCAAAGGGCTTAACGGATGATGATTTTAGTTATACCAAATCGGGACCACAAAACTTTTTTAAAAAATGTGCCAATTTAACTGTGAGCATCGACGAGACCCAAGGACCGCGATTAACAGACGCCGTTCAAAACAACAATTGGTTTGGTAAAAATAAAGTGCCGCAAGATGCAAGTATAATTGCTAGCCTCAGTGAAATGGCAAGCCAGTTAATACAATTGATTGACGAAAATTACCAAGCCTATTTGTTATGTAAATTACTGGCCAAACAAATGTATGCTTTGTTATTGCTGAAAAAAATTGAGGAAATTGCCCGTGATTTAAAAGACGAAGAACATGTGGTGTTTTTGAGTGAATTCAATCAAAAAATTTCAGAAATCATTGCCAACGAACCCACCCCATTTATTTACGAACGATTGGGTGAAAAATACAACCATTATTTGATTGATGAATTTCAAGACACGAGTAGTTTGCAATGGCACAATTTAATTCCATTGATCGATAATTCATTGGCCGGCGGTTGGCGCAACTTATTGGTTGGCGACGGCAAACAAAGTATTTACCGATGGCGTAACGCCAATGTAATGCAATTTGCCAATTTACCCGAACTTGAAAATAAAAACAACAAAGCACTAAAAGCGCAATACCAGCGAAGCCTAAGCGACAATTATGAACAGCAACATTTAAACACAAATTATAGAAGTAGCGAAGAAATCATCCGCTTTAACAACGCCTTTTTTGAATACACTTCCCTGAAGGCTTTGAGCGCGAGTTTTCAAAAAATATATTTGCAACACCAACAAAAAACAAAACACAGCGAGCAAGGATATGTTCGCCTCGAATTTCTAAATGATAAAACAGAAGACAAGGAAAGTTTTTACTTAAATAAAATGCTCGAACACATTCAGGATACATTGCAAAAAAATTATGCATATGAAGACATTTGTGTTTTGGTGAGAAAAAATCAACATGGCAGTTTGGTGGCTCAACACTTGGCGCTTTCAGGCATTCCTGTGGTGTCATCCGATTCACTTCTGCTCAAAAATAATTTAGAAGTAGATACACTGGTCGCTTATTTGGACTATCAAATCGACAGCAACAATACCATTAGTG
>JBAXXZ010000178.1:0-5185 GCA_037127575.1 Bacteroidota bacterium
GGAAATATAAATTTTTTCAAAGCCCAATTTTTCAGCCTCAAGTATTCTTTGTTCGATTCTGTTCACCGGTCGTATTTCACCTGTTAATCCAACTTCGGCAGCAAAGCAAGTGTTTTGAGGAATCGCCATGTCTTCATTGCTACTTAAAATAGCACACAACAATGCCAAATCAATGCCTGGGTCTTCAACACGTATGCCGCCTGCAATGTTGATGAAAACATCCTTTAAGCCCAATTTAAAGCCGCATCGTTTTTCCAAAACCGCCAACAACATGGCCAATCGCCTTGTGTCGAAGCCGTTTGATGAACGTTGTGGTGTTCCAAACGCAGCGCTGCTTACCAGCGCTTGTGTTTCAATCAACATGGGTCGATTGCCCTCCATGGTGGCGGCAATCGCCACGCCGCTTGTGTCGTTTTCGCGGTTAGTAATTAAAATTTCAGATGGATTTAAAACCTCCTTCAAGCCCTCTCCTTGCATTTCATAAATGCCCATTTCATTGGTGTTTCCAAAACGATTTTTCACCGCCCTTAATAATCGAAATACGTGGTTGCGATCGCCCTCAAATTGCAAAACAGTATCAACCATGTGTTCTAAAACTTTTGGCCCTGCTAAAGAGCCCTCTTTGGTAATATGGCCTATCATAAAAACCGGCGTGTTTGTTTCTTTGGCAAAACGCAACAATTCTGCGGCACATTCTCTAACTTGACTAACACTGCCCGGGCTACTTTCGATTTTAGATGAATAAAGCGTTTGAATGGAATCAATGATCAACAGTTGTGGCTTGATTTCACTAATTCTTAAAAAAATATTTTGTGTGTTTGTTTCTTGAAGCAAATAACAATTTTCAGTTGTAATGCCAATGCGCTCTGCGCGCATCTTAATTTGTTGTTCGCTTTCTTCTCCACTTACATATAAAATCTTTAAATTTTTTAAACGCAAAGCAATCTGCAGCATAAGCGTTGATTTGCCAATACCGGGCTCGCCGCCAAATAATACCAAGCTACCCGGCACAATGCCGCCGCCCAGCACCCGACCAAACTCTTTGCCGGGCACAGGTATTCTGGGGAAATTTTGTAAGCCAACATCTTGCAGCAGTATTGGCTGGTTTGGCGTTTGATGAGAATTTTGATTGGTAGAAAAAAAATTGATATTGTTCGGATTATCCTTTACAACTTTTTCTTCAACATAGGTGTTCCACTCTCCACAGCTTGAGCATTTGCCAATCCATTTAAGCGATTGTGCGCCACAATTTTGACAAAAAAAAGATGTTTTGACTTTAGACATGGCTTTTAAATAGCCCTTAAAGCGTATTCAATTTTAGCATTAATTCTTTTTCGTATGAGCTGCCAACCGGTATGGCCTTCTTGCCTTTATCCAATGTTACAACTTGGTCATCAATGCTTTGAATTTTATCCAATCTTGCAATGTACGACCTGTGAATACGCGCAAAATCAAGGCTACCGAGCTTCTTGCTAATTTCCTTCATGGTGCTATGCACCTTATACGAAGCTGTTTCTGTATTAATAATCACATAATCCTTTAGTGCTTCCACATAAAAAATATCCTTTAAGTGCAGCTTTATTAATCGGCTATTTGATTTTACAAATAAAATGTCTTTTACTTTTTCATCTTTGCTTTCAACCAGTGAAAACAAAAAATCTCTTTCCTTTAAAAGCACCGAATCTTTTTGGTGTTTATAAGATGCCATTTCAATGGTTGAGTGTAAATCAATTTCTTTGAATGGCTTCAATATGTATCCGTAAGGTTCAGTTACCTTGGCTCTCGAAAGCGTTGCCTGATCGGCATAAGCTGTAAGAAAAATCACAGGGATGTTATATTTTTCTTTCACCAACTCACTCACCTCAATGCCGTTCATGCCGCCCTTAATCATGATGTCCATTAAAATTAAGTCGGGCAACAGCTCGCTAATGCTTTCCAGGGCTTGTTTTCCGTTGTTCGCTATTCCAACAACATTGTATCCCAATTTTGTTAAACTGTTTTGTATGTCTCTTGCAACAATGCTTTCGTCTTCAACAATAAAAATATTCAGCTTATCCATGATTTATATTTGAAATGATATATTAAATTTTGTTCCTTGATTTTTATTCGATTTAAGAGTGTATGTGGCGCCAATTTGTTCAAGCAAAGTGCTAACAAGTTGTAATCCCAATGATTGGCTTTTTTCAATATTAAAACCATCGTTTAAACCTATACCATTATCCATCAAATTTAAAAATACATAATTATTTTCTGTTTTTAAATTGATAATAATAAGTCCTTTCTCTTGATTATTAAAGGCGTGCTTTATTGAGTTCGTAACCAGCTCATTAATGATTAATCCCAAGGGGATGGCAACATCTAAAGATAGGGCGATTTCATCTATTTCTTGCTTTAATTCAATGTTGTCTGAGTTAAATGAATATGAGGCAATAATGTTTCTGACTAGTCTTTTAACGTATTCTGAAAAATTAACCGCCGAAAAGGAATTGTTTTGATATAAGCTTTCATGTATATAGGCCATTGTAGAAATTCTATTTTGGCTTTCTTTCAATAAACCTAAAGTATACTGATCTTTTACATAAAAGGACTGCAAATTTAAAATGCTACTAATCACCTGCATGTTATTTTTTACCCGATGATGCACTTCCTTAAGCAGCACTTCTTTTTCTTTCAAAGAAAATTCCATTTTTTGTTGAACCAGTTTTTTTTCGGTAATGTTATGCGCTATCCCGCTTACTTCAACAACCTTATTTTTATTGTAAATAGGATTTAAAAATATCTCTAAATAAATATTCCCTTTTCCTTCGTCCTGTATTTCAACCTCAAAACTTGTAGCGTTACCCTTAAAGGCTTTTTGATAATGTAAATTTAGGGTTTGCGTATACTTTTTATCGTTGGCCAGAAAGCCCCGGTTTAAAACTATACCAACATACGGCTGGGTGTGATATAGCCCTGAAACCAAATCAAAATAATTTTTATTAAATGACGTTAACTTTTCCTCTCTGTCAATTGTCCAAATATAATGCTGGCTACTGTCGAAAATAGCGGTTAATCGGCCCTTTTGACTGTTTACTTTTCTCTCATATAACACCGAATCGGTTATATCGTGCCCCACACAACATATTTCATCAATGCTTTGGTTATCAGAAAAAACCGGATTAATAAAAACCTCTCGGCAAATATATTTCCCTGAATTTTCTTCTTTAATAAAATTTAAACTTAAGCCACTAAACACTTCTTTATACCTGGGGTGCCAATAATCTGTGTATTTTTTTGACTCTTTGTTTAATAAGGCGCTAACGTTTGTGCCTTTTGTGATTTTAATATTGTACTTTTCAAAAATAAGCTGGCTGAAATTTAAATTGAAGTTTGTTAATTCAAATTTTTTATTCACAAGCCAAACTAAATGGTCAGATGTTTCAAGAATGGTGTTTAATTGCTTGTTCTCAGTGTTTTTTTCTTTTAAAGTAAATGAGACTTGCAAAATATCTTTGGATATTAAGCACGCTTCTGATGCTAAGTTTATATTTTGACTTTTATCGCCAATTATTTCTAAACTTAATTTCTTATTGTCGGTTACTTTTATTTTTTTAAGTTTTTGAATTGATTCTAAACTAAAAATTGAATCAATGGCCGGGCAAAAATTATTTTTATTTAATGTATCAAGGTTTAATTGTTTTTTTGCTGACGTGTTGAAATAAATAATCTTTTCGTTTTCTATCCATATAATGCCGAGCGGCAAACTATACAAAACCTCTTTTAAGTTCACATTATTCAACATATCAAACATTTACAGATTATTTTCGAATGGTTTTACTGTGATCTTTATCAATTGAAATTTGGTATGTTCTTAAACCTTCTTCATAAGTTGGTCTTATTTTTTCGCCTTGCCATTTTATTTCTATATCATTTTTATACGTAATGATTAAATAATTAAAATCCTGATCATCAAAAAACTTCCAATCCCCGTCTTTCATGCCGCTTACATAATTACCAACATATAATTTTTTTCCATTAGGTTGATACATTTTATGTACACCAATAGGCTCTCCGTTCACAAACTTTCCTTCATAACGCTTAATTTTACCCGGCATATAATAACTTACCCAAACACTATCCTGTTCATCATTTACAAAATTACCCAACTCATAATAATCCTTTGTTTCATATACCCAAGGACCTTCTTTTTTATTGTCAACATAATTTACTTTAGTCATCACTTTACCCTCTTCATCATATTCAGTTAAATTGCCCTCACGTTTAGCGTTGATATAATTTTCCTCTCTCAATATTTTACCATCCTCATAATACCATTGCCAAATACCTTGAGCCTTCCCTTTTTTATCGTATTTGCCTTTCTGTTCAAGTTTGCCTTCAGAATAGTAAAATTCCCATTCACCTATCCTATTCCCTTCTTTATACAAGCCTTTTGCTTTAAAATCACCATTGTTATGGAATTCATTCCATATACCAATTTTGTTTCTAATACTATCACAAGCCCCCCTGGCAACTACTATTCCGTCAAAATATTCTATGGCGCTATCAGGTATGGGTTCATTTCTACAAACCAATCTTTTTATGTATACCCTTGATGTATCGTCTCTCAAAAAAATACTGCTGTCACATTTCCACATCTTTTTGTATTTATAATGTGTTCCAATTGCAACACCATCACTATAAACACCTTCATATTTTAATGTTCCATCCTCAAATACATCTCTATAAATTTCTACATTTGCTATTTCAGGCGCCTTTAAAATTCTTTTACCATTATTGAATTTTTTAGTTGATAATAAATTCCCTGTTTTATCATATTCTTTTACATATTCATCCAATGAATCATCATTAAATTTCATTTCTTTTTTTACATCAAAATTTTCATAAAATTCTTTCCAAATACCCTGTTTTTTATTTGTTTCATCCTTTTGATTCAATTTCTCATATCCTTGTAATATTCCTGATTTATAATTAGAAATTCCAACAATGATTGAATCCTTATTAAATTCAAAAGCTTTTCCTTCTTGTTTGCCCTTTATAAAAAAAAACAATGTTTTCACCTTTCCATTATTATGGAATTGTTTTGAATAACCATCCTTAACATCATCTACATAATTTTCTATACTAATTAGTTTATTCAAAGTATCGTAAACACAAACGTTCCCATTTTTTTTACCCAACTTATATT